>JARDZH010000332.1 GCA_029240955.1 Pseudomonas sp.
GGCCAAGCCATTGATATCGCGCGGGCGCAGCAGCATATCGCGGGCTACTGCCTGCTCAACGACTGGTCGGCCCGCGACATTCAGGCCTGGGAATACCAGCCGCTCGGGCCGTTTCTGTCCAAGAGTTTCGCCACCACCCTTTCAGCATGGGTGATAACCGCCGAGGCGCTGCAACCTTTCCGCTGTGCCCAGCTGCCACGTCCCGAAGGTGACCCGCAGCCGCTGGCCTACCTGCTGGACGAGGCGGACCAGAAAGCCGGGGCTTTTGATATCGAGCTGGAAGTGCTGCTGCTCACCCAGAAGATGCGCCGCGATGATCTGCCGCCGCACCGGCTGGCGCTCAGCAGTTCGCTGCACATGTACTGGACCGTGGCGCAGATGGTCGCGCATCACAGCGTCAACGGGTGTGTGCTGCAAGCCGGCGACCTGTTCGGCACCGGTACGTTGTCCGGTCCGCACGCGGGACAGCATGGCAGCCTGCTGGAAATGACTGAAGGTGGGAAACACTCGATTGCGTTACCCAGCGGAGAAGAGCGGCGCTTTCTGGAAGACGGGGACGAAGTCATCTTGCGCGCGCGCTGCCGCAGGGAAGGGCAGGTCTCGATCGGTTTTGGCGAATGTCGCGGCACGATAGCTTCCGCCGGATCGATGCCCACTTGATTCCTGGTCTTAAGGCTGCGTGGCGCTCAACGGAATCTCGTACCAGCCCAGAAACATGTCCAGCGTCGACTCAACCACTCGTTCCTGCTCCTGTGAGGTGAGCAGGTCGGCGTTGAACGTCACTTGCGGCCAGAACGCAAAGCATTTGAGCAGCGCATGCATCTGGGTAGCGGCGAATCCTGGATCGACGGTTTTCAGCCGACCGTCGTTTTGCGCAGCACGAATCCAGACGGAAAACAGTTCTTCGCGCTCGTTGATACGGGTCATCCAGGCTTGGGCACGTTCTGGCGAATGTATCGTCGCGCCGAAGACCACTCGGGCCAGGTCCAGAAAACTGCTGTCGTTGAGCGTGCGCATTTTCTGCCACAGCAACTCGCGCAGTTGTTCACGCAGGGTGCTGTCGGCCCGATAGGGCGCGTTGACCGAGGGCGGGGCGCAGCTCCACAGCCGTTGCAGGATCTCCGCGAACAATTCTTCCTTGCTGGGGAAATGGTTGTACACCGTCCGTTTGGACACCTCGGCGCGTGCTGCGATGCGGTCCATGCTGGTGACCTCAAAACCGCGATCACGAAATTCCGCGATGGCAGCCATCACGATGGATTCGCGTTTCTGATCGGTAAGGCGCATGGCTGTGGTCATGGTTCGCTTCAAACACTCGTTTTGAGAAAATTACACTCGGTAGTTTACTTGTCGGCAGCGATCATGCAAGCTTAAAACTACACCGTGTAGTGTAATCGTATCGACGCATACAGGCGGACGCATGCTCTTCCATCGAACGGTTCCATCGCACGATCTTGTCACACGGTGTGCTCAGACTCGCTGAGTCTGGCAGTCACTTTTCACTGATATCAGGAGGCAGCCTCTCATGGCCACGACCACACCTCAATCGGATCGTCCCTCACTGCCAACCTTGTCCCGCCACGAGGGGCGCTACCGCAACCGTGCGCCGATGAGTCCGCCGAGCACGCTGCGCACCCTGGCAATATTCTGGGACCAGCTGTTCAACAAGCCCAGCCATACGCGGCCAGCCGGGGAGATTCCTGTGCAGCCACTGTCGCGTCAGCAACTGTTGGCAGCGCCCAACAACAGTGTCTATCGCCTCGGCCACTCGACCGTACTGCTCAAGCTGCACAATCGGTTCTGGCTGACCGATCCGGTCTTTGCCGAACGCGCATCACCGGTTCAGTGGGCCGGCCCGCAACGCTTCCACCAGCCGCCGATCAGCCTCGACGAGCTGCCGCCGATCACAGCGGTCGTCCTTTCCCACAACCACTACGACCATCTGGACCGGTCCGCCATCGCGCAGTTGATGAACAAGACCGAGCATTTTCTGACGCCGCTGGGCGTCGGTGACACCTTGATCGAGTGGGGCGTCCCCGCGCACAAGGTTCGACAGTTGAACTGGTGGGAGTCGACGGAAGTTGAGGGCGTGCAGTTCGTGGCGACCCCGTCGCAGCACTTTTCGGGTCGAAGCCTGCGTGACAGCAACCAGACGCTCTGGGCGTCCTGGGTCATGATCGCGGGCGACCAGCGGGTCTTCTTCAGCGGGGACAGTGGTTACTTCGACGGCTTCAAGCTGATCGGCGAGCAATATGGGCCGTTCGATCTGACGCTGATGGAGACCGGCGCCTACAACGTGCAGTGGCCCAATGTGCACATGCAGCCGGAAGAAACTCTCCAGGCTCACCTTGATTTACGCGGTCGCTGGCTGATGCCCATCCATAATGGCACCTTCGATCTGGCGATGCACGCCTGGCACGAGCCTTTCGACCGGATACTCGCGCTCGCGTGGGAGCGCAATGTGTCAATTACCACCCCGATGATGGGGCAGCCGTTCTACATCCAGTACCCAAGCCGCGGGCTGACCTGGTGGCAAGGCGTCGATGAAGCGGCCCAGGCGATCACGAACGAGGACGAGCCATCGACGTCTTGCGCAGGCAGGCGGCAAAGCGCGTGATTCACCGCGCTGTCAGGTCGGCTGCTGGGAATCAGGCGCGGTTCTTGGACGTGGCTGCTCGCCCTTTTCGTTGAGCTTTTTCTGGGTTTCGCCCACCTTGCTGGCGTTTTCCGGTTTGTGATCGAGATCTTCGCGTTTGGATTCGTCGGCCATGGTTGTTCTCCGGGTTATCAGGCTCTCGTTATATTGGTCAACGACGCGTCGACAAGATTCGATCGTTGTTCAAGAGGCACCGTGCGGATAAGTGCCGTGGGCCTGTCTAGACTTGTGGTGACTCACTGCTCTCGCAGGCGAAGACGATGAATTATCTCCGTGCACAAGCGCTGAACAATCTCTGGGCCAACCATCGACTGCTGTCCAGCTGCGCCAGGCTTGATGAAGAGGAATACCGCGCACACAGAACCGGGTTCTTCCCCTCGATACAGGCCACGCTCTGTCACATTCTTGAAGTGGACGCCTATTACTACGCCGCGTTGGTCGGCGATCTGCCCGGCCAGGATGCCGAGCCGCCGGCAGGTCTGGCATTTTATGAACTGCACACTCGACAGACGCTCCAGGACCGTGCGCTGCTGGATTTCTGCACCCGGCTCGGACCTTCGGACGCCGATCGAACCGTGCGCCTGATCCGGACCGAGGGCGAAGTGCAGGAGCGGATCGACGCGATCCTGCTCCACCTGTTCGAGCATCAGATCCACCACCGCGGGCAAGTGCACTGCATGCTGTCTGGCACAACGGTTTCGCCGCCCCAGCTCGATGAGTTTTTCCTGCAGGCCGATGAGCGATTCAGGCGTCAGGACATGGTCGAGTTGGGCTTGCCGAACGGCCGTCCAGACAATTTATCTGAACCCATTGCTTGAATTGATAGTCACCATCAAGGAATGCGAGTTCTGTTTTTCTCGCGAAAGAGGAGGATAGCGACATGCCTCCGATGCAGCCGAAGAAGGACACCGTACGATGAAACTATCCAACCTGCTGGCCCTGGCCGCCGTTTTGATCGGTGGCATCCTGATTACTGGTACCGGCTACGCCGCGCAGCCGGCGGCTCGTCTGATGCCGATTGCCGAGAGTGGGGCGGGGTTGCAGACTTCCCAGTCGGTGGCCGTGCTGTACAGCGAAAACACCGTCAACACACTGAAGTATCTTGAGCAATACCACGCGATGGCGTCGCGCGGTGCGGCCGACAGCAAGCTCGATCAGCGTATTCGTCAGGCGTTCATTGGCAGCTCGGACCCTAAACTGGCGATCGATCGACTGCAGGGCGCGCTGAAAACCCGTTTTGCCAAAGTGACCGTCTACGACACTCTGGACGACGCGCTGCAAGCCCGCCCCGATGTCGTGGTCATGCTCGACGTCTACAACCAGCTGCTTACCCAGCGCAACTCTCAGGTTGAAGCGCGATTTGCTGCGACCTTCTACGATGCCGAGCTGCAGTACATCGGTGCCGCCGAGGGCGTTCGTGCCGAGGACCTGACTTCAGCCTGGCTGAAGGGCAAGGCTGCGGA
>JARDZH010000333.1 GCA_029240955.1 Pseudomonas sp.
CCCGCGGCGATATCGAGAGCAGCGTCACCGCGCTCGGCACGTTGCAGCCGCGCAGTTATGTCGACGTGGGTTCACAGGCGAGCGGGCAGATCATGAAGATTCACGCGCAGGTCGGCGATCAGGTGCAGGAAGGTCAGTTGCTGGTGGAGATCGACCCCTCGACCCAGAAAGCCTGACTGGACGCCGCGCGCTACGCCATCGAGAACCTCAAGGCGCAGCTCGACGAACAACGTGCCCTGCATCAACTGGCCGGGCAAAAGCAGCAACGCCAGAAGCACCTCGCCGCCGGTGGCGCAACCCGCGCCGAAGACGTACAGGCGGCGGAGTCGGAATTTCGCGCTACTCAGGCGCGGGTCGACATGTTCAAAGCGCAGATTCTGCAAGCTCAGGCAGCACTGCGCAGCGACGAGGCGGCGCTGGGCTACACGCGCATTTATGCGCCGATGTCCGGCACCGTGGTCGCGCTGGATGCGCGTGAAGGCCAGACCCTCAACGCTCAGCAGCAGACGCCGTTGATCCTGCGCATCGCGCGTTTGTCACCCATGACCGTGTGGGCCGAAGTATCGGAAGCCGACATCGGCCACGTCAGGCCCGGCATGGACGCCTGGTTCACGACCCTGAGCGGCGGCGCGCGGCGCTGGAAGAGCACGGTACGGCAGATTCTGCCGCTGCCGCCCAAGCCGCTGGACCAGGCGAATCAGGGCGGCGGCAGCCCGAGCAGCGCCGGCAAGAACGGCGGCGGCCGGGTCGTGCTCTACACGGTGCTGCTCGACGTGGACAACGCCGATCAGGCGCTGATGGCGGAAATGACCGCACAGATTTTCTTCGTCGCGGGCAGCGCTCGTGATGCGCTGACTGCACCGGTTTCAGCGCTGCGCAGCGGCCCGCAGCCGGACCTGCAACTGGCGCAGGTGATGACCCGCGATGGGGAGATCGAACAGCGCACAGTACGCACCGGGGTCAGCGACCGCCTGAAAGTGCAGGTGCTTGAGGGGCTGACCGAAGGCGAGCGTCTGCTGATCAAACCTGCCGTCGGCAGCGGGGGCTGAATGACCTTGCCTTTGATCGACCTGCAAGCTATCCGCAAGAGCTACGGCGGCGGCGACAGCCCGCGCGTCGACGTATTGCGCGGAATCGACCTGCAGATCCACCCCGGCGAGTTCGTCGCCATCGTCGGCGCTTCGGGTTCCGGCAAGTCGACGCTGATGAATATTCTCGGCTGCCTCGATCGGCCCAGCGCTGGCCAGTACCTGTTCGCCGGCGAAGACGTCGCCCGCCTGGGCAGCGATGAACTGGCGTGGCTGCGCCGCGAGGCGTTCGGTTTCGTGTTTCAGGGCTATCACCTGATTCCGTCCGGCTCGGCTCAGGAAAACGTCGAGATGCCGGCGATCTACGCAGGAATGCCCGCCGCGGAGCGGCATGCTCGCGCCGCCGCCCTGCTCGCACGACTGGGACTTGCGTCACGCACCGGCAACCGGCCGCATCAGTTGTCCGGCGGTCAGCAACAGCGGGTGTCGATTGCTCGTGCCTTGATGAACGGCGGCCACATCATCCTCGCCGACGAACCCACCGGCGCACTGGACAGCCACAGCGGTGCAGAAGTCATGGCGCTGCTCGACGAGCTGGCGAGCCAGGGTCACGTGGTCATTCTCATCACCCATGATCGCGCCGTAGCCGCCCGGGCTCAGCGCGTGATCGAGATCAGCGACGGGCTGATCGTCAGCGATTCGGGACGCCACGCGGCACCGACCGGCGCTTTGCAGGCCGTGGATCTGCGCCAGCGGCTCGAACAGGGCGCGACGCAGGACGGGGCCTGGAAAGGCGAACTGCTGGACGCGCTGCAAGCAGCATGGCGGGTGATGTGGATCAACCGCTTCCGCACGGCGCTGACGCTGCTCGGCATCGTGATCGGCGTGGCTTCGGTGGTGGTCATGCTGGCGGTCGGCGAAGGCAGCAAGCGGCAGGTGATGGCGCAAATGTCGTCGTTCGGCTCCAACATCATTTACCTGAACGGCAAGGCGCCCACACCTCGCGCGCCACGCGGCATCATTACGCTGGAAGAAGTCGCGGCGCTGGGTGCGCTGCCGGAAGTCAGGATGATCATGCCGGTCAACGGTGGGCAGGCCGGGGTGCGCTTCGGCAATGTCGACCATTCCAGTTATGTGGGCGGCAATGACACGCACTTCCCGGCGATCTTCAACTGGCCGGTGGTCGAAGGCAGCTATTTCACCGACTCGGACGAACGTAGCGCAGCGGCGGTGGCGGTGATCGGTCACAAGGTGCGTCAGACGCTGTTCAAAGGAGGCGTCGACCCCATCGGCCAGTACATCCTGATCGAGAACGTGCCGTTTCAGGTCGTAGGCGTGTTGCAGGAAAAGGGCGCTAGCTCGGGCGACCCGGACAGCGACAACCGCATCGCCATCCCCTACTCCGCCGCCAGCATCCGGCTGTTCGGTACGCAGAATCCGGAATACATCACCGTTGCTGCCCGCGACGCCGACAACGTCAAGCAGGCGGAAGGCGCCATTCGGCAGCTGCTGGAGCGCCTGCACCACGGCAAGCAGGACTTCGAACTGACCAACAACGCCGCGATGATCCAGGCCGAAGCGCGAACCCAGAACACCCTGTCACTGATGCTCGGTTCCATTGCGGCGATTTCTCTGCTGGTGGGCGGTATCGGCGTGATGAACATCATGCTCATGACCGTGCGCGAACGCACCCGCGAGATCGGCATCCGCATGGCAACCGGCGCACGGCAGCGCGACATCCTGCGTCAGTTCCTCACCGAAGCGGTGATGCTTTCGGTGGTCGGCGGTCTGGCCGGTATTGCTCTCGCGTTGTGCATGGGCGGCGCGCTGCTGCTGGGCAAGGTCGCGGTCGCGTTTTCCGTGTCGGCGGCGCTCGGCGCGCTTGGCTGCGCGCTGATAACCGGCGTGATCTTCGGCTTCATGCCCGCTCGCAAAGCCGCGCGCCTCGACCCGGTCGCGGCCCTTACCAGTGAATGAATTCCGATGAAACCGACCTTAGCCTTGTTGTCCGTTTGCGTGTGGTTGGCGGGCTGCCAATCGCCTGCGCCTGTCGATGAAACGGGTGTGCAGCCACCCGCGCAGTGGGCGTTCAATGCCGACGCCTCCGCGCTGCGCAATGATGCTCAGTGGTGGCAAGCGTTCAACAGCGCCGAACTGAATCGCCTTATCGAGCAGGCCCGCCGTGACAGCCACGAAGTCGGTGCGGCGGTGGCCCGGGTTCGTCAGGCGCAGGCCGCAGCGGTGATCGGCGGCGCGCCCTTGTTGCCGGAAATCAGTTACGACCTGCGTGGCGAGCGCAACAAATTCGTCCGCCGCGAGGACCGCAAAGCCAACCGCTTCGACGACAACAATCAGGACAGTTTCACCAGCAGCCTGACCGCCAGTTACGAAGTCGACTTCTGGGGCGGGGTTGCGGCGGCTCGTGACAGCGCCGAGCAGTTGCTCAAGGCCAGCGAGTTTGATCGAGCAACCGTGGAGCTGACCTTGCTGAGCAATGTCGCGGATCGCTACGCACAGACCCTTTCGGCGCGGGAGCAGCGGCGCATCGCGGAGCTGAACCTGACCAACGCCAAGAATGTGCTCCGGCTGGTGCAGACCCGCTACGACTCAGGCTCCGCGACCGCTCTGGAACTGGCGCAGCAGAAGAATCTGGTCGCGACTCAGCAGCGCGAGCTGCCGCGCATTCAGCAGCTGGCGAACGAACAGCTCATTACCTTGGCGGCTTTGCTCGGTCAGCCGGTGCAGAGCCTGCAACTCGGCGATCAATCGTTCGACAGCCTGAGCTGGCCGCAGATCGGCAGCGGCGTGCCCAGTGAATTGCTCACACGCCGCCCGGACCTGGCGAAAGCTGAGGCTGAACTGGCCGCAGCCCGGGCGGACGTCACCGTGGCGAGGGCGGCGATGCTGCCCAGGCTGACCTTGAGTGCGAGCCTTGGCACCGAAACCGTCCGCGCCGAAGACTGGCTGCGCGCGCCCTTTTCCAGTCTGGCTGCCGGGCTGACCGGGCCGATTTTCAACAATGGTCGTCTCAGCGCTGAAAAGGACCGGGCGTCCGCGCGGCAGGAGGAACTGCTGGAGACCTACC
>JARDZH010000334.1 GCA_029240955.1 Pseudomonas sp.
TAGCCGCCTGAGCCAAACGGGCTGGTGCCGCCCGTGCCGATCCACTTGTTACCGCCGGCATGACGTCCCTTTTGTTCTTCGAGGCGCTTCTTGAACTCTTCGATCAGCTTGTCGAGACCGCCCAGCGACTTGATCTGCGCGCGCTCCTCATCGGTCAGCGAGCGCTCGAACTCCTTGCGCAGCCAGTCTTCCGGGATGAGGGCCTGCAGATGATCGTCGAGCTTTTCCAGACCATTGAAGTAGGCGCCGAACGCCCGGTCGAACTTGTCGAAGTGGCGCTCATCCTTGACCAGAATGGTGCGGGCCAGAAAGTAGAACTCGTCGATGTCGGCGAACACGACTCGATGCTTGAGCGCATCGATCAGGTCCAGCAGCTCACGCAGAGACACCGGCACCTTCGCGGCGCGCATTTCGTTGAACAGGTTGAGCAGCATGGCCTTCGCCTCTCGGTTGCCGGGTGAGGGAGGGCGATCAGCGGTTGCCGCGACGGGTCATGAAAGCCAGCCGTTCCAGCAACTGGACGTCCTGCTCGTTCTTGACCAGTGCACCGGCCAGCGGCGGAATGGCCTTGGTCGGATCGCGCTCACGCAACACGGCTTCGCCGATCTCGTCGGCCATCAGCAATTTGAGCCAGTCCACCAGTTCGGAGGTGGACGGCTTTTTCTTGAGGCCTGGTACTTTGCGCACGTCGAAGAACACGTCCAGCGCTTCGCTGACCAGATCTTTCTTGATGTTGGGGTAGTGCACGTCGACGATCTTCTGCAGCGTAGTACGGTCGGGGAAGGCAATGTAGTGGAAGAAGCAGCGACGCAGAAAAGCGTCCGGCAGTTCCTTTTCGTTGTTCGAGGTAATGATGATGATCGGGCGTTGTTTCGCCTTGATGGTCTCATTGGTCTCGTAAACGTAGAACTCCATCTTGTCGAGTTCTTGCAGCAGGTCGTTGGGGAACTCGATGTCGGCCTTGTCGATTTCGTCGATCAGCAGAATGACGCGTTCTTCGGCCTCAAAAGCTTCCCAGAGCTTGCCCTTCTTGAGGTAGTTGCGCACGTCGTGGACTTTGTCGACGCCCAGTTGCGAATCGCGCAGCCGGCTGACCGCGTCGTACTCGTACAAGCCTTGATGCGCCTTGGTCGTGGACTTGATGTGCCAGGTGATCAGGCGAGCGCCGAATGACTCGGCCAGTTGTTCAGCGAGCATGGTCTTGCCGGTGCCGGGCTCACCCTTGACCAGCAGCGGACGCTCCAGGGTAATGGCCGCGTTGACCGCAAGCTTGAGATCGTCGGTCGCAACGTAAGCGTGGGTGCCTTCGAACTTCATCGATGAATCCTCTCGCATGGCGAGCAGCGCGCAGCCTGCATCGCTCAAAGGGTGGCGAATGATGCTGCGACTATAGCGTGAGGTGGGTTGTGCGAGCCACTGACAGCCATTCAACTGCTGCGATGATCTCTGTGGGAGGGAGCGCAGCTCGCGACAGGCATGACGCGTAAGATCAGGCACACCGCGTCATCGTTCGTCGCGAGCTTCGCTCCCTCCCACGATGCGTTTCAAATGACGATTCAGGTCGGCCCGTGTTGCGATAGCTCAGACAACCACTCTGTCACTGAAACACCGCGACCTCAGGAATCCCCACTGCCTTCATAACGCGTGTTGAAGGCCTGAATGAAACCGTTACGCAGAATCTGCAGGAAGGCTTGCAGGCCGCTGATGTCCTGCTGCTTCACGCTGCCGCTGAGGTCCACCCGGGTTGCGAACTGATTCTGTCTCTGGTTCTTGAGCACGGTTTCCGTACCGCCTACCACCGCTTCCCAGATCGAGCGGAAGAAGCCTTTGTCCTTGTTCTCCACGTCCTGGCCCCAATTGAAGACGTCAACATTGCGCAGCAGCGGCTTGATGTAACCGCTCAGGCGGCCTTTGTCAGCTTTGGCTTCAATCACCAGATCACCGCTGCCGGCGTTGAAGTCGAATTTGCCGTAGGCGGAAGCGAAGTCGTTCAGGCGGCGCAGCTGAATGCCGGTAGCGCGCAGGTTGAAGTCGAAATCCTGAAAATCGCTGAGCGGGTCGAAGGTTGCCTTGGTTTCCAGATTGCCATGACCCAGCAGTCGGGCCTTGCCTTCAAAACGCGCATCGCGGTTGCCTTCGAGGTCTTCCACGTTGGTCAGGTTGTAGAGGCTGGCGTTGACCCGGTCGGCCTCGATGTTCACTGGCGGTTTGGAGTTGAAGTTTCTAAAGGTGATGCGCCCGTTGCTGATGCGCGCTTCGTTGAGCGTCATGGGCAACAGTTTTTCCACCTGATCGCGCCAGTCCGTGCCTTGACCGGTCTGGGACGCTTGTTTGTTGGCACCGCCGTCCACGAAGTTGACTTCCGGTTCGATGAACACCGCCTCGGCGACCACGGCGTGGTCATACCACAGCGCATGCCAGCTGACCGACAGGTCGATCAGCGGCGCCTTGACGAAAGGCACCGGCACCTTGCCGTCGACCTTGACGATGTTCAGGCCTTTGATCTTGTAGGCGCCGCGCCATAAAGCGAGGTCGACATCATCGACATGGCCGCGGTAATCGCCCATGTCGGCGAGTTTGTCATTGAGGTAGTTGCGCACCACATAAGGCAAGGCGATGTGAGCAGCGATCAACAATACGACGAGAGTGGCCACGGTCCAAAGCGGCCAGCTATAGCGACGTTTCATGGTGTATGCCTCCGATTCCAATGACAGGTTGACTGCACGCGCGCCGATCCGTTCGGTGCGACTGGACGCGTGCGGGCCGGGGGCATAGGCTTTGCGTTTTAATGGATGTGGACAAGGATACGATCATGAGCCGTATATACGCTGATAACGCCCATTCGATCGGCAATACGCCGCTGGTGCAGATCAACCGCATTGCGCCAAGAGGCGTCACCATCCTGGCCAAGATCGAAGGGCGCAATCCGGGTTATTCGGTGAAATGCCGGATCGGTGCCAACATGATCTGGGACGCCGAGAGCAACGGCAGACTCAAACCCGGCATGACCATCGTCGAACCGACCTCAGGCAACACCGGGATCGGCCTGGCCTTCGTCGCCGCCGCGCGTGGCTACAAGCTGATGCTGACCATGCCGGCGTCGATGAGCATCGAGCGTCGCAAAGTGCTCAAGGCGCTGGGTGCCGAACTGTACTGACCGAGCCGGCCAAAGGCATGAAAGGCGCCATCGCCAAGGCTGAAGAGCTGGTCGCCAGCGACCCTGAAAAATTCTTCATGCCGGCGCAGTTCGACAATCCGGCCAACCCGGCCATTCATGAAAAGACCACTGGCCCGGAAATCTGGGAAGACACCGATGGCGCGGTCGACGTGCTGGTCGCAGGTGTCGGCACCGGCGGCACCATTACCGGTGTTTCCCGGTATATCAAGAACACCGCGGGCAAGCCGATCCTGTCAGTGGCCGTCGAACCCGACGCTTCGCCGATCATCACCCAGGCGCTGGCCGGTGAAGAGATCAAGCCCAATCCGCACAAGATCCAGGGCATTGGTGCCGGTTTCATCCCGGCCAACCTGGATCTGTCGCTGGTCGATCGCGTCGAGCGTGTCACCGATGACGAGGCCAAGGCCATGGCGCTGCGGCTGATGCAGGAAGAGGGCATTCTGTGCGGTATTTCCTGCGGTGCCGCGATGGCTGCCGCCGTCCGGCTGGCAGAAAAGCCTGAGATGCAGGGCAAGACGCTGGTGGTGATCCTGCCTGATTCCGGCGAGCGCTATCTGTCGAGCATGCTGTTCAGCGACCTGTTCACTGAACAGGAGCTGCAGCAGTAAGCCATCTTTGCGCGCGGACGCTTCTTGCAGGTCCGCCAAGGGTTTATGATGCTCCCCTCGTAAACCGCCGGGCTCGTTCCAGTGAGCCCGGCGTTCTTCAGCCGTCGATCGAGACAGTTGCCATTCTGTCCGTTCCAGGGAGAGCTTCATGTCCTTTTCATTTGCTGCCAAGGTATCGATCCTCATGATCTTCCTGGCCAGCACGCTCTATGTGCATTTGCGCGGCAAGGCTCGTCTGCCGTTGTTGCGTCAGTTCGTTAACCACTCGGCGTTGTTCGCGCCCTACAACGCGCTGATGTATCTGTTTTCCCGCGTGCCGTCCAAGCC
>JARDZH010000335.1 GCA_029240955.1 Pseudomonas sp.
CCCGTGGCCGAGCGCGCGGGCCGCTTCGATGTAACCGGCGTTGCGCACCGCCAGCACTTGGCCGCGGACCATGCGCGCATACCCCGGCGCGCCGCCCAGACCGGTGGCGACGATCAGTGTGCCGATGCCGCTGCCGAAAATGGCCACGAACAGCAGCGCCAGAATCAGGCTGGGAAAGGCAAAGAGGATTTCCAGCGCCCAGCCCACGCCCCGGTCGACCCGCACGCCCCCCAGGCCGCCCAACAGACCCAGCGCGATGGCGATGCTCATCGCCAGTGCCGTGGCAGCAAGCCCCACGAACAGCGACAACCGTGCGCCGTGAATCACCCGCGAATAGATGTCCCGTCCCGACTGATCGGTGCCGAACCAGTGTGCCCAGCTCGGCGGCTGGAACGCTTCACGCGGCACGATCGCCAGCGGATCGCTGTGGGCGAACAGCTGCGGCGCGATCGCGGCTATCACGATCAGGGCCAGAAAGCCGATCGCCAAGGTGGCGCCGAGCCGGATCCGGCGCGGTGGACGTGGAGTACTGACCGGCAGCGCCGGGCTTTCGATGATCAGCTCGCTCATGCCAAGGGCTCCTGCTGCCGTGGGTCGATCCAGTGGTAAATGAGATCCACCAGAATGTTGGCGAGCACATAACCCGCCGCCACCACCAGACTGATGCCGATGGTCAGCGGCAGGTCTTGCGCCTGTACCGCCTGGAACAGCTGGCGTCCCAGACCCTTGCGGGAAAAGATCACTTCGATCACCACCGCGCCGCTGATCAGCGCGCCAATGGCCCAGCCTGACAACGACACGCCGGGCAGCACCGCATGGCGCAGTGCATGCTTGAAGCGCACCGCGACGTCGCTCAATCCACGGGTTCGCGCCGTCAACACAAAGGGTTGATCGAGCGTCAGCTCCAGGGATTCGCGCGTCACCTGGCCGATGAACCCGGCCAGCGGCACCGCCAGCGCAATGGTCGGCAGCACCAGCGTGCGCCAACCATCGCTGCCCGCCGGCGGAAACCAGCGCAGCCCGAATGCGAATACGGCCAGCAGCACGATGCCCAGCCAGAAATGCGGCAGCGCCGCCGCCAGGGTTTCCACCAGCGAAGCGACGCGGCCCAGCCAGCTGCGGCGGCCGGCGGTCAATACGGTCCAGGCCAATACCAGCAGCCAGGCCAGCAGCAGCGAGGAAAACGTCAGCTCCAGCGTCGGCCAGGTCTGCTGCGCCAGTACGCTGGTCACCGGCATGTGTTGCGAATAGGACACGCCGAGATCGCCCTGCACCAGGCGCACCAGATACAACCCGTACTGGACGGCCAGTGGCTTGTCGAGCCCGTATTCCCGAGTGGCTTCAGCGATGGTTTCCGGAGACGGATTGCCGCTGGGGCCGCCGAGGATCGCCAGCACTGGATCGCCGGGCATCAGCCGCAGCGCAAAGAACGTCAGCGTCGCCACCGCCCATAACACCAGCAACCCCCCCACCAGACGAACCGCGCCACGCCGCGCAAGCCGGGCAACACGCTGGTGGCGTGGATCGGGTACGGAAGATTTCAGGGTCGTCGTACTCATTTATTCACCCATGCGTCGTAGAGATAAGTCACTGCCAGCGACGGCTCAAGCCGCACGCCTTGCGTGGTCTTGTAGATGCCCAGCCGGGTGCTTTGCGGGTAAGTTGTCAGTTGCAGGTACTGGCTGGACGCGATGGCCTGGACCTGGCGATAGAGCCGCTGGCGCTCCTGCGGGTCTTGCGTGACCAGCGCGTCCTGCACGAGTGCGTCGAACGCGGGGTCGCTGAAGCCTGCGGTGTTCTGGTGGTAGCCGCCCACGCCGGCCGGCTGGATGAAAGCGCTGCTGAAAATGATGCGCAGCACGTCGGCGGTGTTGGTGTTCCAGTAGCCGACGCGGATGTCGTAGTCCCAGTCCGCCTGGCGCTTGGTGGCCTGCACGTCGCTCATCTGCTCCATGATCAGCTCGATTCCGGCCTGTCGCGTCGTGGCCTGCACTTGCTCCCACAGGGTGAATTCCGACGGCGGCGTGCGGTTTCCGAGGATCACCCGCACTTGCAGGCGCTTGCCGTCCTTGAGCCGGTAACCATCGCCGTCCCGTGTCGTCCAGCCCGCTTCGTCCAGCAGCCGTGCGGCGCATTTCGGATCGTAGTCCTGCGCGTGTTCGAAGTCGGGGCTGTAAAAGCGCGTCGCATTGCTCAGCGGCCCGCCCGCTCGCGGGAACTCGCCGAAATAGACGCTTTTTAGCGCGCCATCGATGTCGGCACTGCGTATGAAGGCTTCGCGGACCTTGATGTCGCTGAACGGCGCGCGGCGAATGTTCAGCGTGCCGTTGGTGGGGTTGCCGGGACGTTGCGCGATGATCAGCTGCAGGTCTGGATTGCGTCGTGCCGCTTCATGGGATTCGGGCGGGACCGCCTCGATCACGTCCACTTCACCGGCCTGTAGCGCACCGAAGGCTCCTGAATGAACTTCCAGATAATGCGGTCCAGGTAAGCCGGCCCTTGATGGTTGGCAGTGGGCGGCGCCGAGTTGTAATCGGGGTTGCGCACCAGCTCGACATGGCTCTGGCGATCCCAGCGCGCCACCTTGAACGGGCCGGTGCCGACCGGGCTTTCACAGTTTTCGTCACGCGGCCGAGCCAGCGCTTTAGGCGATTCGATGCCGAGAAATCCCTGCGCCAGCACTTCAAGGAAAGCGGCGTAAGGCGTGCTGAGTTGCACTCGCGCGGTGTACGGATCCAGCACCTCGGTGCCGCGATACTGACGAATGTAACCGCCAGCGGTACTCGACTGAGTCTTGGGGTTGGCCATGTGGTCGAGGTTGGCCTTGACCGCTGCGGCGTTGAACGGCGTGCCGTCGGTAAAGCGTACGTCGTCGCGCAGATGGAAGGTGTAGCTCAGGCCGTCGGCGGAGATCTCCCAGCTTTTCGCAAGCCACGGGCCGATCTGTCCTTGGGCATCCATCGACACCAATGAATCGAGCACCTGTTGCGCGAGAAACACTTGTGGCATGTCGCCGGCAACGTGCGGGTCCAGGCAGGTCGGCTCGCGGTCGGTGGCATACACCAGCGTGCCGCCGCTGACTGGAACGTCGCTGCGCACGGCAACGGCATTGTTGCTGTCGCAACCGGCCGCAAGCAGGCCGACCAGCGCAAGGCTGGCAAGCGCCAGCGGGCGAAACGGAAAAGGCGGAGCACGATGAGCACTATCTGGCATGGGTACAGATCCGTTGCAGGGTCACACAAGACGGGTTGCACAAGCCGTGCCGGACGCGATGCCTAGAGAAATCAACGGGTTGCGTGCGGTCGGCAGTTGCTGTGCGGGACAGATTGTTGAGTCACTGTCGCCTGGGCAACAGTTGCCCAGGCGGTGTCAAAGTCCGCGACCGCGGCCGGCGTACTGGCTGGCGGGATACGGCAACCCAAGGTGATCGCGCAGCGTCCGGCCGCTGTACTCGTGGCGGAACACCCCGCGCTGGCGCAGCAATGGCACCACTTCGTCGACAAAGATCTCCACGCCCGACGGGAACATGTCCGGCATGATGTTGAAGCCGTCGGCGGCGCCTGCCCGGAACCAGTGCTCCAGGGTGTCAGCCACCTGCTCCGGCGTGCCGACCAGCAGTCGATGCCCCACCAGAATCCGTCGCGACAGCTGGCGGATGGTCAGGTTTTCCCGTCGCGCGAGGTTCAGCTGCGCTTCGAGAAACCCGTGGGAGCCACGCTCGAAACTTTCCACCGGGCCGATCCGCTCCCAGGGCAGCGGCGCGTCCGGGTCCAGTTCGCTCACGCTCAAGCCCACCCGCGCGGCGACCTGATTGAGCAATCCCTCTTCGCCATACCAGGCGTTGAGCCGGTCGAAACGCTCGTTGGCTTCGGCTTCGGTGCTGCCGATCACCGTCGACAGGCCGGGCATGATCTTCAGGTGCTCGGGATTGCGCCCCCACTCGCGCGCCCGGTTCTTCATCTCCTGGTAGAAGTCCTGCCCGTCTTCCAGGGTCGTTTGCGTGGTGAAGATCGCGTCGGCGTAACGCGAACCCAGCGCCTTGCCGCCCTCGGAGGAGCCGGCCTGAACCAGCACCGGCCGTCCTTGCGGCGAACGCGGCAGGTTGAGCGGGCCTTTGACCGAGAAATGCTGGCCGACAAAGTCGGGCGTATGCACTTTGGACGGATCGGCGAAACGTCCGCTCGCCGCGTCGCCGATGACCGCGTCGTCTTCCCAGCTGTCCCAGAGCTTGAGGGTGATGTCGATGAACTCATCGGCCCGGGCGTAGCGGTCAATGTGCAACGGCGCGCCCGCCAGGCCGAAGTTTTGCGCCGCCGCGTCACCGGCGTTGGTGACCACGTTCCAGGCTGCACGGCCGCGGCTGATGTGGTCCAGCGAGGAAAAGCGCCGGGCCAGATTGAACGGGTCGTTGTAAGTGCTCGACGCCGTGGCGATGACGCCGATGCGCTGGGTCGCCATCGCCACGGCGGTCAGCAATACGGTCGGCTCCAGACGTCCGGCCGGATGGTGCGCGACATCGCCGCCCAGCGCCGGCCCGTCGGCCAGAAAGATTGCGTCCAGCGCCCCGCGTTCGGAGATGCGCGCGATGTTGGTGTAATACTCGACGTCGAGGTAGGCATCGGCCGGCACCTCGCCCACCCGCCACGCTGCGGAGTGCGCGCCGAAGCCCAGGATGTTCATGCCGATACTCATCTGTGGGTTGTCGCTCATGGCAATTCCTTGTGTGAACAGCGTCAGGATCAGAAGTGAAAGGCAACACCGGTGGTGACGTTGAAGGCGTCGCCCGGATAGAAGTTGGCCGTGTCGTTGCCGGCCGCGTCATAAGTGGTGTTGGCCGCCGTGGCGTAGCGCTCGTCGGTGAGGTTGCGCATGTCGAGGAACACGTCCCAGCGCTTGCTCGGCGCTTCATAGCCAAACCGCGCGCCAAGAATGGTGTAGGACGGCGCGCTGAAGGTGTTGGCGTAATCCACGAAGTAGCTGGACGCCGACCGCAGGTTCAACTGGGCGTAAAAGCCGGTTGCCTGCTGGTATTGCAGTTCGGCCTGGTAGACGTGGCGCGGCAGGCTCGGCAGCTCGTTGCCGCCGAACGTGTTGTCGTGGCGGTAATAGAAGTCGTTGAAGGTATAGGCCTGACGCAGATTGAGCGTGTCGCCGTTATCGCCTTCCCACAGCAGTGCGTTCAAGCCAGCTTCAACGCCCTGGTGAATGGTCGGGCTGGCATTGGACGACGCGACCAGTTGGTCCTGAGTGGCCGACGCCTGACGCACCACGACCGAGAGGATTTCATCGTCGATCCACGAGCGATAGAAGGTCAGGCTGCCATCGAAAATGCCGGCGCTGGCCTTGACGCCGAACTCGGCGGTGGTAGCTTTCTGCGGTTGAACGTCGCGAATGTACGGCGATCCGGTGCTGCCGAGCTGCCAGGTCACCGGCGGGTCGATGGAGCGGCTGACGTTGCCGAACAGCTGAATGTCCGGCGTCAGTTCGTAACGCAGCCCGACTCGCGGTGCGGTTTCCCAGGTCGAGTAGTCGACGCCGTCGGGAAACTCGCTGGTGTTGACGCCCGTGGTGTATTCGATTTCGGCGCGGCGTTTGATGTTGATCAGCGACAGGCCGGTCGACAGCCAGGTTCTGTCGTTCAGCTGCAGCTCGTTGCCCAACGCGAGCACCGTGTCCCGCGAGCCGGTGTACTTGGTGTACTGCAGCAGTCGGCCTGTTGCAGGATCGCGGGACTTCACATCACCCAGATAAGCCAGCGTATTGCTGAACGTCAGCGTGCTGTCACTGGGCAGTCCGAACAGTTGATCGTGAGCGCGGCGATAACGCAGCACGACGCTGGTGTCCTTGGAACGCCAGTCCTGCGGCGTGGTGGACGTACGCCAGCCGTTGAGCAACGGATAGTCGTTGTAACCCAGCCCGACATCCAGCGTGGAATCGTCGTCGAAGGTGTAGGTGGTGTTGCTGCCCAGCAAGGTGGTGCCGTCTTTCTTGCGCCCGGCCGGGACGGTGTTGGCGCGCGGGTCGTGCTTGAGCTGGTATTTGGTCAGCGTGCCGCCGTTGGTGAGCTGTTCTTCGCGGTAACGCAGGAAGAACCGGGTCTGCAGTTTAGGGCTGAACACGTGGCCGAAGTTGGCGATCAGGTCGCGGCCCTTGTTGGCGGTGTTGTCCTGATAACCGTCACGTTCGTTGTGCAGCACGCTAACGTAATAATCGCTGTCGCCCACTACGCCGCCGGTGCTCAGCTGCTGCTTGCGGTAGCCGTAACTGCCGACTTCGAACCGCGCGTAGTTGCCCGGCGCGGTACGGCCAGTGCGGCTGACGAAGTTGATGGCGCCACCCAGCGACAGCGCGGTGTGATTGAACGCGTTGGCGCCGTACAGCACTTCGGTGTGATCGACGGCGGCCATGTTGAGCAGGTCTTCCTGCGTACCGCCCGGTCCTGTGATGGGCAATCCGTCGTAGAGGAATTT
>JARDZH010000336.1 GCA_029240955.1 Pseudomonas sp.
ACCGGGCCGTCGGCGTAAATGGTGTCGCCGCTGTGGATAAAGAAGTCCGGGAGGCGCAGACGCATGGCTTCGTAGATGCGCATGCCGCCGATATCCGGGTTGATGCCGAAGCCTTGGCCGACGGTGTCGCCGCTCCATACGAAGCGGACGTTGCGCCGTTGCTGCGGCATGCTGCGCAAGTGGCCGAACCAGGGTTCACTGGTGACGCCGGACTGGGCGTCTTCGAACAGGACGCGGTAAAAGATCGCCTGATCGACAGGCAGACCGGTGAGTTCGACGCGGGCCGTGAAGTCAGTGCGTGCGTCGGCCAGCGCCGACGTCAACCGGCGTGGGTTGTTGAACGTGCTGCGGGTATCCCACTCCACGACCATGCGTGAAGGCCGGTCGCTTCGACTCCAGACGATCGCCCGGTCACCGGAGATATCACCCGATTGCACACCGTCGGTGATCTGCGGCCGATCCTTGACCGAAGCGATGACCGCAGGCGCTAGGCTCGGCAACAAAAACCCGGCCCCGACGGCCTGAATGATGCGGCGACGCTTGAGATCGAATTGACTCATGGCTTACCCCTCGCAGACTGGAAAAGGGCAAGCTAGCAGCGCAATGTTGGAGCTGTGTGACAGGCTGGATGCTTGCTGCGGCTGTACCGGCCAGGTCGCGGGCAAGCGCGCTCGAACCCACATTCCGCCTTGCCCGCGACGGACGAAACTCACACCGCCGCCGGGGCCACCTCAAGCTCTGCCGCTTCCGGGCGTTTGATCACGGCGTACACCACACCGGTCAGCAGACTCCCCGCCACGATCGCCAGCAAATACAGCAGCGCGTGGTTGATGGCATTGGGAATCAGCATGACAAACAGCCCGCCGTGAGGCGCCATCAGCTTGCAGCCGAAGTACATCGACAAGGCACCGGTCAACGCGCCGCCGAGCACACTGGCTGGAATCACGCGCAGCGGATCTTTCGCGGCAAACGGAATCGCCCCCTCAGAGATGAAGCACAGCCCAAGCACAAATGCCGCTTTACCCGCCTCGCGCTCGCTCTGGGCGAACTTGCGGCGCGCCAGTAGCGTGGCGATGCCCATGCCGATCGGTGGCACCATGCCCGCTGCCATGGCAGTCGCCATCGGCGCATAGCTCTGGGACGCGAGCAGCCCGACCGAAAACGCGTAGGACGCCTTGTTGATCGGCCCACCGAGGTCCACGCACATCATGGCGCCCAGCAACACGCCCAGCAGCAGCGCGTTGGTGGTGCCCATGCTGTCCAGGAAATGCGTCAGGCTTTCCAGCACGCCGGCAACCGGCTTGCCGACCAGATAGATCATCACCAGCCCGGTGAACAGACTGGCGAACAGCGGAATGATCAGAATCGGCTTGAGCGCTTCGACACTCGCGGGCAAGCGCGCGTAGCGATTGATCGCCTTGGCGCTGTAACCGGCCAGAAAGCCCGCGACGATACCGCCAATGAAGCCCGCCCCCAGCGTACTCGCCAGCAACCCGCCGATCATGCCCGGCGCCAGGCCCGGACGGTCAGCGATGGAGTAGGCGATATAACCCGCCAGCAGCGGCACCATCAGTTTGAACGCTGCATCGCCGCCAATCTGCATCAGCGCGGCGGCGAGCGTGCCTTGTTCTTTGTAGGCTTCGATGCCGAACACGAACGACAGCGCGATCAGCAGACCGCCGGCGACCACCATCGGCAGCATGAAGGACACGCCGGTCAGCAAATGCTTGTAGACGCCGGCCTTCTCCTGCTTCGCTGGCGCGCTGCCGGTGCTGGCTGCGGTTTCAAGCTTGCCTTCGGCCAGCGCCTTGTTCAGCGTTGCCTCGGATTGCTTCAACGCGATTCCGGTGCCGCAGCGGTAGATCTTCTTGCCCGCGAAACGCTCGGTCGCGACTTCGATATCGGCCGCCAGCAGCACGACGTCAGCATCCGCGATCGCTTGCGCACTGAGCGGGTTACGCGCACCGACCGAGCCTTGGGTTTCGACCTGCAGCTCGTAGTTCAGGCGTTTCGCCGCCTGCTGAATGGCTTCGGCCGCCATGAACGTGTGCGCCACGCCAGTCGGGCAAGCGGTAACCGCCACGATGCGCGGCGCGCGATCTGTGCTGCCGGCTACCTGAGCGGCCTGCGCCTGTGCGGCGACATACTCGCGCGCGTCCTGTTCGGCACGCTGCAAAAAGCCCTCGACGTCCTGCAACGCTTGCGCAGGAGTGCTCTGAAACAGGCGTTTTCCAACAAAACGGCTCAGGTCCAACGGGCCGGTGTTGACGACCAGAATCAGGTCCGCCGTCTCGATATCCAGTGCCGAAAGCTGACGATCCGGTTTGTTCGGATCGACGACTTCCACGCTGGTTTCCCAGCCTCGGCGCTGAGCCGCCGCATCGAGCAATCGCGCGCTGAGTACGCTGCTGACCTTGCCGTTCGGGCAGGCGGTAACTATGGCTAACTTCATGATGACTCTCTCTTATTCTTCAGCCAGGCTGCGCACGGTCACGCCGCTCTCAAGCCGTTTGAGTTGCGCGGCGTCGTTGATACCAAAACCGATCTGGGTCACGGCCATCGCAGCGATAGCCGTGGCGGTGCGCAGGGTCTGGTGAAGCTCGTGGCCGCTGAGCAGGCCATGGACCATCCCCGCCAGTAACGAATCGCCAGCACCCACAGTGCTGGCGACGGTCACCTGCGGCGGCAGGCCATGCAGCGCAATGCCCGAGCTGAACCAGTGAACGCCTTCCGCACCTTGGGAAATCACGACATGCTCGATGCCTTGGGCGCGCAGACGCGCCGCCGCATCGGCTTGCGCCGCGATGGAAATGATCGGCGCGTCGAGCGCGTCGGCCAATTCTTCGGTATTGGGCTTGATCAGCCACGGCCCGGCTGCGAGGCCCGCGCGCAGCGCCAGACCGCTGGTGTCCAGCGCGACTTTCAGGCCAAGCCCTTTGAGCATCGCCACCAGCTTGTGCAGCCACTCGGGCGCAACGCCGCGCGGCAGACTGCCAGCCACGACCACGGCATCGAATTCGGACGCGATCTGCTCGATGCGAGCGAACAACGCCTGCTGCGCCTCCTCGCTTACCTCAGGCCCTGGGCCGTTAAGGTCGGTGATTCGGCCGCTGCTTTCCGCCAGCTTGATGTTGCTGCGGGTTTCGCCCGGTACGCGAACGAACTCATCGACGAAGCCGCGGCGCTGGAACAGGCTTTCGAACGGCTGCTGATTGTCGATACCGAGAAAGCCGGACACCGTTACAGAGTGACCGAGATCGGCGAGCACTTGAGCGACGTTGATGCCCTTGCCCGCCGCATGGGTGAGCATCGTCTGGCTGCGGTTGACCTGCCCGAGTTCGAGTTGGCCCAACTGCACGGTCAGGTCCAGCGCGGGGTTCATGGTCAGGGTAAGAATCTTCGCCATCAGAGGGCCTCCACCAGCGCACGTACTTCGGCGGCGCTGCCCGCCGTCAGCGCTTTCTGCGCCAATTGTTGGGCTTCACTCAAAGTCAGTTCGCGAACGCCGGCCTTGACCTCGCCGATGCTGCGCGCCGAAACGCTCAGCTCGTCCACGCCCAGACCGACCAGTACCGGCACCGCCAACGGATCGGCCGCCAGCTCGCCGCAGACGCCTACCCACTTGCCGTTGGCATGCGCCGCACGAACGGTGATGTCGATCAACTGCAGCACCGCAGGATGCAGACCGTCCGCCTGAGCCGACAGGGTCGGATGACCACGATCGATCGCCAGCGCGTACTGAGTCAGGTCGTTGGTGCCGACGCTGAAGAAGTCCACTTCGCGGGCCAGCACTGGTGCCAGTAGCGCCGCCGAAGGCACTTCGATCATGATCCCCAGTTGCAGGTCACTGACCGGGATGTCCTTGCGCAAGCGTTCGGTCATATCTCGCGCCGCGCGCCATTCTTCGAGGGTGCCGACCATCGGGAACATGATCCGCAACGGCCCGCTGTCGGCAGCACGCAGCAGCGCGCGAAGCTGGCTCTCCATGACGTCCGGACGCTGCAGCGTCAGGCGAATGCCGCGCACCCCAAGGAAAGGATTTTCCTCCTTGTCGATCGGCCAGTACGGCAACGGCTTGTCGCCCCCGACGTCCAGCGTGCGCAC
>JARDZH010000337.1 GCA_029240955.1 Pseudomonas sp.
TATCTGGTAGTGATGAACCCGCACGCCGTGCTGGCGGTGGGCGCGCGTCCAAGTACCGCAGCGACTGCGCAAGAGGAAGCGCTGCACGCCGAGGAGAAGGACACCTTTTATCAGCGCTGGCTGCCACTGATTGCGCGCGACCCCGCCTACAACGTCAACCTGACGTTGCAGGGCGTGGGCGCTACCAACTTCAGTCTGGAGCCTGGCCTGCGTACCGGCTGGAGTGCGTTTTCCAAGGCGCAACTGCCCAATGTGCTGGCGGTGCCGATCAATGCCTCTGCCATCGGCCACTACCGCATGAGCCAGCCGATGATCGAGCTGGAAGCGGCCAATCGGGTGGAAGGGCGCATCTGCTACGGCTTGCCGTCGATCATCGATATCGAGCGGCAATCGCCCGATGTGATCGTCCTGCAAGGGCGCTATTCGGAACATGCGATTGATGAAATCCCGCCGCTGAAGAAGTTCTTCAACGCCCGGCGGATCTTCGAACTCGACGATTATGTGATCGACGTTCCTCATCGCAACGCACACATCCGCAACATGCCGAGCAAGCAGGACATGGAGCGCATGGTGCGCCGGGCGATCGGCTTGTGTGATCGCGTGGTGGTCTCGACCGCGCCGCTGGCCAACGCGCTGTCGGACATGCACCACGACATTCGTGTGGTGCCGAATATGCTGGCCAAGGACCTCTGGGGGCACCTGCGCAGCCAGCGCCGCACCTCGAAAAAGCCGCGCGTCGGCTGGGGCGGCGGCACCAGTCACCACGGTGATCTGGCCGTGATCGCCGATGTGGTCCGCGAGCTGGCCAATGAAGTGGACTGGGTGTTCTTCGGCATGTGCCCGGATGATCTGCTGCCGTACATGCATGAGTTTCACGGAGTGATCCCGCTGGATGTCTATCCGGCAAAACTGGCCAGCCTGAACCTGGATCTGGCGCTGGCACCGTTGGAGTTCCACATCTTCAACGACTGCAAGAGCAACCTGCGTCTGCTGGAATACGGTGCCTGCGGTTATCCGGTGATCTGCTCCGATACCGAGGCCTATCGCGGTCACCTGCCGGCGACGCGGATTTACACCAACAGCTCTCAGGAATGGCTGCAGGCGATCCGCATGCACCTGTCCGATCCCAACGCCAGCTATCGTATGGGAGACGAACTACGCGAAACCGTGCTGCGCGACTTCATGTTGCGCGGCGAAAACCTGCAGTACTGGGCCAATGGCTGGCTGCCGGACTGATCGAGCTTCACCTCAATGCGCTCCAGTGACACTGTCGCTGGAGCGGCCATGTATTTGCCGCGGTTACGACACTCGAGTGTCGAGCCTGCCAATGGTTGCCAAGGAAAGACTATGCCAAACACATTCGGGAACGCCGCCGTGAACCCAGCCCTGACGCTGGTGTTGCTCGCCAAGGACCAACCGGACTTTCTGCGCCGCGCATTGAAATACTATGCAGACTTCCCTTGCGCCATCAGCGTACTGGACACGTCCTCGCAAGCGTTCGATGAAGCCGCTTCCACGCCAGGCCTGAATTACACCCATCGTCCGGACCTCGCCGAAGCCGGATTGAGTGCCCGTGTCGCCCGCGGTGTCGAACAGGTCAGCACGCCGTTTGTGGTGTATGCCGATGTCAGCAGCTTCCTGCTGGCCGACGGCGTGAGCAAGGCGCTGGACTTCCTGCAGGCCAACGATCAGTACGGCAGTTGCCAGGGCTACAGCTTCAGTTACCAGGCTCATGTCGACCATGTCGATTACCTGCGTCGCGATCGCAAGGTGCAGGAGCGACATGACGCTGATTCGTCGGATGAACGCCTTGTCGGTTTCATGGGGCAGAGCATTTCGTTGCTCAACGCGGTGACCCGAACGGATCTGGCCAGGCACTGGTTCGCGTCCGTGCCTGAGAGTGCCGAGCGGCACTGGCAGGAAGTCGGCCAGATGGCGTTTCTGGCGGCGGCCGCGAAGGTGCGTATCCTGCCGGTTCCTTACGCGCTCCATCTGCTGAATAGCGAGAAAGAGCACGTGCGTGACTGCGCTGCATTGCATGCAGCGTTGAGCCATAAAGACCCCAAGGCCACCGCGGCGCGAACCGAATTCGCCCGGCAATTGACGGCAACCCTCGCTGCAACCGGACTGTCCACTGAGCCTGTGCTCGACGGGTTGGCGGTCATGGCCCAGAGCCTGGACACGCAGCCGTTCCAGGGCAAGGAGAAGCTGGTCAAAGCGATGTGGAACGTGGCGTTCGAGCGCTCGGAGCCGTTGTTCGAGCCGCACCAGTTCGTGGAGCTGCCGTTCTACAACCAGCCACTGTTCGACGAGCTGGCCCGCATCGAATTCCTCATTCATCTCATGCCGGCCGGTCAGCTGCAGCTTGGCGAGCTGGAAGGCGCGTTGCTCCGTCAGGCCGAACTGACGCGTCCGCAACTGAACGCCGATGCCGAGACGCTTACCAGCAGACTCTGGCAAGCCTACGCCCTCTACGCGTTCAACCTCGGCGTGGTGAACAGCCTGGCCGCCGATCTGGCCAGTCGTGCCGGTGACGAGGAAGAGGCTGCACGTCTGACTGCCTGGAGTCAGCGCCTGCAAGCCGTATCGGCCGCGGACAACGGTCAGTTGCTTGACGAAATGCCGTCGGGGCGTCTGCTCAACTGGCTCGACAGTCGCGACCCCGCGCCGTTCGAGCTCAAGAAACAGACCGCCAGGCTCGCGAAGCAGCCCGCCGGATCGCAGATCGGCATTCTGCTGCTGGACCTGGACGCCGACATCTTCAAGTTGCAGATCACCTTCGACAGCCTGATGAACAGCCACTACAAGGCGTTCAAGGTCATCGTCTTCACCACTGGTGAGCTGCCCGCGGTCACCACCCTGCAGAACACGCTGCACTTTGTAAAAGTCACTGAAAGCAATTATGTCGACCGGATCAATCAGGTCATCAAGCAGTCGACCAGCGACTGGCTGATGCTGGCTCGCGCGGGCGAACAGTTCACTCGCAGCGGTCTGTTCAAGGCCAGCGTCGAACTGGCCGAGGCTCCGGACTGCCGTGCCGTGGCGGTGGACGAGATTCATCGTCAGCCGGACGGGACCCTGACCCCGCTGTTCCGTCCCGGTTTCAACCTGGACCTGCTGCAAAGCGTGCCGGCGCTGATGGCGCCGCACTGGCTGATTCGTCGCGAACTGCTGGTAGAGGCGGGCGGTTATTCCAGAGAGTTCGACACGGCACTGGACTTCGATCTGTTGCTGCGTCTGATCGAGCAGGGCGGCATGAGCGGGCTGGCGCATTTCAGCGAGCCCGTGGTGATCTGCGATGCGCCGGTGCTCGACGTCAATGAGGCCGAGCACAAAGCGCTGACTCGCCACCTTGGCAACCGTGGCTATCAGGCCGAGGTGAGCTCCGCGCTGCCGGGCACCTACAAAATCGACTACCGCCACACCAGTCGGCCGATGGTGTCGATTCTGTTGCACAGCCAGGACAACCTGGCGGATCTGCAACGTTGCCTGCAAAGCGTGCTGCAGCGTACTCGCTACCAGCGTTACGAAATCCTGATCGCGGATAACCACAGCAGTTCGCCGGAGCATCTGGCCTGGCTGGATCAGCAAGAGCAGGTGTCGAACCGGATCCGAGTGTTCAAGTCCGATACGCGAATCAGCCCTGCTGCACTGCGCAATCTGGTCAGCCGCGAAGCCAAGGGACAGTACCTGATCCTTCTGGATGCCGAGAGCCAGATCGTCAACGTCGGCTGGATCGAGTCGCTGCTCAATCAGGCCCAGCGTCCGGAAGTCGGTGTGGTCGGCGTCAAGCTGGTGGACCGTGAAGGTTCCGTCACTCAGGCCGGGTTGATTCTGGGCTTCAACGGCAGCGTCGGCTCGGCGTTCGTGGGCGAGTCGAAGCGTTCGCACGGCTACATGCAGCGTCTGGTGGTGGAGCAGAACTGGACGGCAGTTTCGGGCGCGTGCCTGATGATCGGCAAGGAATTGTTCGATGCGGTGGGCGGGCTGGACGAAGACGTGTTTGCCGAAAGCCTGGCGGACGTGGATCTGTGCCTGAAGACCGCTCAGGCCGGATACCTCACCGTCTGGACACCGCATGTTCAGGTGGTGCATTCCGGCAA
>JARDZH010000338.1 GCA_029240955.1 Pseudomonas sp.
AAAATCCCTGTCGTTGTTAGAGTTTGCCGCACTTTTTTACCCACGCGTTGCCTAGGGTCCCTTTCCCATGTTCAAGAAACTGCGTGGCATGTTTTCCAGTGATCTCTCCATCGACCTGGGCACTGCCAACACCCTTATTTACGTGCGTGAGCGCGGTATCGTTCTTAATGAACCTTCTGTCGTGGCTATCCGTACCCATGGCAACCAGAAGAGTGTCGTGGCTGTCGGTACCGAGGCCAAGCGCATGCTGGGTCGCACGCCAGGCAACATCGCAGCCATTCGTCCCATGAAGGACGGCGTCATCGCCGACTTCAGCGTGTGCGAAAAGATGCTGCAGTACTTCATCAACAAGGTTCACGAAAACAGCTTCCTGCAGCCCAGCCCTCGTGTGCTGATCTGCGTTCCGTGCAAGTCCACCCAGGTTGAGCGCCGCGCCATTCGCGAGTCGGCCCTGGGCGCCGGTGCACGTGAAGTATTCCTGATCGAAGAACCAATGGCTGCGGCCATCGGTGCCGGCCTGCCGGTCGAAGAAGCACGCGGTTCGATGGTCGTCGACATCGGTGGTGGTACTACCGAAATCGCCCTGATCTCCCTGAACGGCGTGGTTTACGCTGAATCCGTACGCGTCGGCGGCGACCGTTTCGACGAAGCGATCATCACTTACGTGCGTCGCAACTACGGCAGCTTGATCGGTGAATCCACCGCCGAGCGCATCAAGCAGGAAATCGGTACCGCCTACCCGGGCGGCGAAGTGCGTGAAGTCGACGTCCGCGGCCGTAACCTGGCCGAAGGTGTGCCGCGCGCATTCACGCTCAATTCCAATGAAGTGCTCGAAGCACTGCAGGAATCGCTGGCGACCATCGTTCAGGCGGTCAAGAGCGCCCTGGAGCAATCGCCTCCGGAACTGGCGTCGGATATCGCCGAGCGCGGTCTGGTTCTGACCGGCGGTGGTGCACTGCTGCGCGATCTGGACAAGCTGCTGGCTCAGGAAACCGGTCTGCCGGTCATCGTTGCCGAAGATCCGCTGACCTGCGTGGCTCGCGGCGGTGGCCGTGCGCTGGAAATGATGGATAAGCACACCATGGATCTGCTCTCCAGCGAGTAATTCGCCGAGGGTGCGGTTCGTGGGGCCTTTGTATGCAGGTGGCGTGTGTGCTACCTGTATGCGTCGGGCTGACGCCGAAAAGGTGCCTATTTCTTCCATCTGTCCAGGCCGGTTCGATACCGCATGAATTACAGCCAATCGACGCTCGAAGCTCCGAGCGCATGCCCCGGAGGAGCGGCCTATTAAACCGCTTTTCACAAAAGGCCCGTCCTTGGGCGTACGCCTGCTTGTGCTGGTCGTGCTCTCGGTCGCACTGATGGTGGTCGATGCGCGGTTCTCGCTGCTCAAGCCCGTGCGCAGTCAGATGTCTCTGGTCCTCATGCAGTCCTACTGGATTGTCGATTTGCCAGAGCGCATGTTCCAGGGCGTTGCCGGCCAGTTCGGCAGTCGTACCGAACTGATCGCAGAAAACGAAAAACTCAAGACCGAAGCCCTGCTGCTGCAAGGTCGCCTGCAAAAGCTGGCGGCGTTGACCGAGCAGAACGTTCGCTTGCGCGAACTCCTCAATTCGTCTGCGCTGGTCAACGAGAAGGTCGAAGTGGCCGAGCTGATCGGCATGGACCCGAACCCTTTCACGCACCGCATCATCATCAACAAGGGTGAGCGCGATGGCGTCGTGCTCGGCCAGCCGGTTCTCGATGCCCGCGGCCTGATGGGGCAGGTGGTCGAGCTGATGCCCTACACCTCGCGGGTGCTGCTGCTGACCGACACGACCCACAGCATTCCGGTGCAGGTCAATCGCAACGGCCTGCGCGCCATTGCGAGCGGAACGGGCAACCCCGAGCGCCTCGAATTGCGTCACGTGGCTGACACCGCCGACATCAAGGAAGGCGATCTGCTGGTGAGCTCCGGCCTGGGGCAACGCTTCCCGGCGGGCTACCCTGTAGCGACGGTCAAGGAAGTCATCCACGATTCCGGCCAGCCATTCGCGATCGTCCGTGCAGTGCCGACAGCCGCACTGAACCGCAGTCGCTACCTGTTGCTGGTGTTCTCGGACGGCCGTTCGCCTGAAGAGCGCGCCGCCGACGCTGCGCAGGCGCAGGAATCCATCGACAAGGGCGTGGAGCCGGCGATCATGCCGACCCTGCCGCCGTTGGCGCCGGCGTTCCCGATGTGGCCGCAACCTGTCGCACCGCAATTCCCGTCCGGCGCGGCACATTCCCGTCCGGCGAATCAGGGTGCGACGGTGCCGGCAAGCACTCCTGCAGCGCCTGCCACGCCGCGCCCCGCCGTCCGACCTGCCGGAACGCAGGCGCCGGCTTCGTCACCATCCACTTCTCGGGGGCCAATCGATGGCTAGGCACGTTTCCGGGCGCAATGGCTGGGTGGTCTGGCTGAGCTTCGCGATCGGCTTGCTGCTGAGCGTATCGCCGCTGCCGCAGTTCATGGAGATCTTCCGCCCGTTGTGGCTGGCATTGCTGCTCACGTTCTGGGCGCTGATGCTGCCGCACAAGGTCGGCATGACCACGGCGTTTCTGCTGGGGCTGATGGAGGATGTTCTCTACGGCACTTTGCTGGGGCAGAACGCGTTGATCCTCTGCCTGATCACTTTCCTGGTCATGACCCTGCAACAGCGGCTGCGCATGTTCCCCATGTGGCAGCAGTGTCTGGTGTTGCTGGTGGTCTTTGGCCTGGCGCAGCTTGCCCAGCTGTGGCTCAGCGCCTTGACCGGCAACCGTCAGCCGACGCTGGCGCTGGTACTCCCAGCGCTGGTCAGCGCCTTGCTCTGGCCGTGGGTCAGTTATGGCCTGCGCGGGTTGAGCAAACGTTTGAAAATCAGCTAAGCGCAACGTGAGCGTGGGCGCATGGACGCGCACCGCCGCGCTCGCTCCACCGACACGGAGATGTCCGTATGCCCACGCTTTATCTGGCCTCTGGGTCACCGCGCCGTCGTGAACTGCTCACTCAGATTGGCGTGCCGTTCAGCACGCTGAGCGCGCAGATCGACGAAACTCCCCTCATTGATGAGAGCCCGGCGGCTTACGTCGAACGGCTCGCGCGCGGCAAGGCGGCGGCCGGGCTGGCGACGCTTACCGATGCGGCCGATGCCTGTGTGCTCGGTGCCGACACGGCGGTGGTGCTCGACGGGCGGATCCTCGGCAAGCCCGTGGACCGGGCCGATGCGCTGGCGATGCTGGCTGGCTTGTCCGGTCGCGAGCATGAAGTGCTGACCGCTGTCGCGATTACGGACCCTCAGCGAATCGAGACCTGCGTCGTCACCAGTCGCGTGCGGTTTCGTCAGATTGCAGCGAGCGAAGCGCAGGCGTACTGGTCCAGCGGCGAGCCCTGTGACAAGGCAGGAAGCTATGCGATTCAGGGGCTGGCGGCGGTCTTCGTCGAAGGTCTGCAGGGCAGCTATTCTGGGGTCGTTGGGCTGCCGCTGTGCGAAACCGCAGAACTTCTGGGCCGTTTCGGCATAACCTGTTGGCAATGCCTGGAAGGTGACAAGCCATGAGTGAAGAGATCCTGATCAACATCACCCCGATGGAATCGCGGGTGGCAGTGGTGGAAAACGGCGTACTGCAGGAAGTGCACGTCGAGCGCACGCAGCGGCGTGGCATCGTCGGCAATATCTACAAGGGCAAGGTCGTGCGGGTCTTGCCCGGCATGCAGGCGGCGTTCATCGACATCGGTCTGGATCGCGCGGCGTTCATTCACGCGTCCGAAATCTCCATGCGCGAAGGCCCGGCCGTGGAGACCATCAGTTCGCTGGTGCACGAAGGTCAGAGCCTCGTGGTGCAAGTCACCAAGGACCCGATCGGCAGCAAAGGCGCGCGGCTGACCACGCAGTTGTCGATTCCATCGCGCTATCTGGTCTACATGCCGCGCACTGCACATGTCGGGATCTCGCTGAAGATCGAGGACGAGGCCGAGCGCGAGCGCCTCAAGAAGGTGGTCAGCGACTGCGTGGCACTTGAAGGCATCAAGGAGGCGGGCGGGTTCATCTTGCGGACCGCCGCCGAAGGTGCCGGCGCCGACGAGATCCTGATGGACA
>JARDZH010000339.1 GCA_029240955.1 Pseudomonas sp.
TGGAAATTCCAGACCTCCAGCAATGACCTGTGGGACCGCGACAACCCTTCGCAGCCCACGCTCATGGACATCGGCAAAGAGGGCAGCAAGCAACCCGCGCTGGTGCTGCCGACCAAAGTCGGCAACATCTTCGTGCTCAACCGTCTGACCGGTGAACCGATCACTCCGGTGGACCAGGTCAAGGTCAGGACCGATGGCGGCGTGCCGGGCGAGCACTTTGCAGCGACCCAGCCGGTCTCGCGGATCAACTTCATTCCCGAGCCTCTGACTGAAAAATCCATGTGGGGCCTGACGCCGTTCGATCAGATGTCCTGCCGCATCAGCTACAACAAACTGCGTTACGACGGTAACCCGTGGACGCCAAGCACCGAAACCGGCTCTCTGGTCTTCCCGGGCAACATCGGTGCGTTCAACTGGGGTTCGGTGGCCGTCGATCCGGATCGTCAGATTCTGATCGCAGCGCCTGTGCGTCTGGCCTACACCTACAACCTGATCAAACGCACGCCGGAAACGGCCGACAAGCGTCTGTTCTCCGAGGACGGCACGCCGTACTGGAACGAGAACTTCAAAGGCGACTATGCGATCCGCATCAAGCAGTTCGCGTCCGGGCTGGGCGTGCCATGCATCGCACCACCGTGGGGCCGCATGGTCGGGGTTGACCTCAACACCGGTAAAACCGAGTGGCTGCGTCGCACCGGTACCACCAAGAACCTCAAGACCACCTTCCTGCCGGGCCGCTTCCCGATCGGATTCCCGATGGGCATGGTTGCTCACGGCGGACCGCTGGTGACAGCAGGCGGCGTGGTATTTCACGGCGCGACCGCAGACAACTTCCTGCGCGCCTATGACATCAACACGGGCGAAGTCCTCTGGCAGACCGAACTGCCTGCCGGCGGTCAAGCAACCCCGTCCACCTACATGGGCAGCGATGGCAAGCAATACGTGGTCATCTCGGCCGGCGGGCACGGCTCGCTCGGCACTACGCTGGGCGACAGCGTGATCGCTTTCCGTCTGGATTGATCATGACAGGTCCGCTCCTGCACTGGCAGGAGCGGGTTAATCTGTAGGGCACTCATCGCTCGCATACGCTTTGACCCACTACCGGGCGTCGATCGTGGAAGCGCTGCTCCAACGCGGTGTTGTGGAGTGGCGATGTATCCCGATTGTCCGTTAGCCAGCCGAAATGGAGGGTTCGTCAGCGACAGCAGGGTATAGGCGAGGCTCATCGGGCAAGCTGCTTTGTGTACCGAACCCCAGACGCCAGTAACCCACGTCATGCCACTGGCCGAGCTTGAAACCCACCTGTGGAAAGGTGCCAATGTGACTGAAGCCAAGCCGCTCATGGAGGCTGACGCTGCCAACATTGGGCAGCGCGATGCCGGCGTAGGCCGCGTTGAATCCTTGCCGCGCAAGAATGGGAAGCAGCTTTGCATAGAGACGTTGGCCAATGCCTGCGCGGCGCTCGCTCTCGGCAATATAGACTGTGACATCCACCGCCCATCGATACGCCGCGCGTGCCCGATGCTGGCTCGCATAGGCATAGCCGACCACGTGACCGTCCCGAACGGCAACCAGGTACGGATAGGTCTGTAGCGTCGTAGCGATCCTGTGCTGCATTTCCTCGACAGTCGGCGGCACCTCTTCAAAAGAAATCGCCGTGCCTGTCACGATTGGGGCATAGATAGCCTGGATTGCGGAAGCGTCTTCCGGCCGTGCTTGTCTGATTTCAATGGACATTGCAGCCTCAGATCGAGCGTTGATTCACGCGGGCGGACAGTTGCGCGGCGGTTTCCTTGCGCTCCGAATAGCGGTCGACAAGAAAGTCCTGTTGATCGCGCAGCAGCAGCGTGAACTTCACCAGTTCTTCCATCACGTCGACCACCCGATCGTAATACTCCGAGGGCTTCATTCGCCCTGCGTCATCAAACTCCAAAAACGCCTTGGGTACCGAGGACTGGTTGGGGACGGTGAACATGCGCATCCAGCGACCAAGCACCCGGAGTTGATTGACCACGTTGAAGGACTGCGAACCACCACACACCTGCATGACCGCCAGTGTCTTGCCCTGCGTAGGACGTACAGCGCCGAGCGCCAAGGGGACCCAATCGATCTGCGCCTTGAACACCGCCGACATTGCGCCGTGACGCTCCGGTGAGCACCAGACCTGGCCTTCCGACCACTGCACCAGTTCACGTAGTTCCTGGACTTTCGGATGTTCCACAGGCGCATCATCTGGCAGTGGCAGACCGGACGGATTGAATAGACGAGTTTCGGCACCGAAGTGTTCCAGCAACCGTGCAGCTTCTTCTACCAGCAGTCGGCTGAATGATCGCTCACGGGTCGATCCATACAGCAGCAGGATGCGCGGTTTGTGCTTGCTGGTACGAGTTGTCGCGGGTTGCGGATCGAACAGCGACAGGTCAAGGTTCGGCAGTTGTTCGGACATGTTTCCTCCTGCTCAAAGAGCGCCGATACGATCGAGCTGGCGCTTGAGTTCGTCGTGGCCAAGGGTGTCGAACGGCAGTCCGAAGAAAGCTCTGCAACGCGACTCGATGCGCGTCAGTGTTGCGCGGAACGCAGCATCGACTGCAGCCTCGTCACCTACCACGTCGGACGGGTCTTCCAGCCCCCAGTGGGACTTCAACGCGGGGCCGAAATACACCGGGCACGCCTCGCCGGCAGCTTTGTCGCAGACAGTAATGACGAGGTCCGGGGGGTTAGCCGCAAAGGCGTCGTTACCTTTGCTGGCCAGGCCTTTGATCGAAATGCCAGCCTGCTGCAGGGTGGTGAGACTACGCGGCAGCACTTGCCCCTTCGGGAAGCTGCCGGAGCTGATCGCCTCAAAGCCTTCCGGCGCGAGATGGTTGAACATTGCTTCGGAAAGAATGCTGCGGCAGCTGTTGGCCGTGCACATGAACAGAACTCGCATGGAACGCTCCTCCGCTTCAGGGCGGACATTACAGGCTCAGGCGTAACGCGAGAGCCGAAAGAGTGATAAGCAGAACCGGCAAGGTAAGAACGATGCCGACCTTGAAGTAGTAGCCCCAGGTGATGTGCATGCCCTTGCGCTCAAGCACATGCAGCCATAGCAGCGTGGCCAGGCTGCCAATTGGAGTGATCTTGGGACCCAGGTCGCAGCCGATCACGTTGGCGTAGATCATCGCCTCGCGCACCAGGCCTTCCGCGCCGCTGGCCTGGATCGACAGTGCGCCGATCAGCACACTGGGCATGTTATTCATCACTGATGACAGCAGCGCCGATAGCAGACCCATGCCAATGGCTGCGCTCCACAGTCCATGTTCAGCGAGCCAGTCGAGCCATTGGGTGATGAAGTGCGTGAGGCCGGCGTTTTTCAGGCCGTACACCACCAGATACATACCGAGAGAGAAGATCACGACTTGCCACGGCGCTTCACGCAATACGCGGCGGGTCGAAATGCGGTGGCCGCGTGCCGCAACGGCAAACAGGATCGCCGCGCAAACAGCGGCCACGGCGCTGATCGGGATACCCAACGGTTCAAGGGCAAACAGACCAAGCAGCAATAGCAGCAGCGTCCACCAGCCGACGATGAAGGTGGCTCGGTCGTGGATCGCAGTCTTCGGTTCCTTCAATGCAGCGAGCGTGTACTGCTTCGGGATGTCGCGGCGGAAGAACAGGAACAGCACCAGCAGGGTGGAGGCGACGCTTGCCACGTTCACTGGCACCATCACCGAGGCGTACCCGGCGAAGCCAAGGTTGAAATAGTCGGCCGAAACAATGTTTACCAGGTTTGATACCACCAGCGGCAGGCTCGCGGTATCAGCGATAAAGCCAGCAGCCATGACGAAAGCCAGGGTGGAGGCGGGTGAAAAGCGCAGGGCGAGCAGCATCGACATGACGATGGGCGTGAGGATCAGCGCCGCACCATCATTGGCGAACAGCGCCGAGACGGCGGCACCAAGTAGCACGCAAAAAGCGAACAAGCGGTAGCCACTGCCGTTTGCCCAGCGTGCTACGTGCAGCGCCGCCCACTCGAAGAAGCCCGCTTCATCCAGTAACAGGCTGATGATGATCACGGCGATGAAGGTGGCAGTGGCGTTCCAGACTA
>JARDZH010000340.1 GCA_029240955.1 Pseudomonas sp.
AGTGATCAATCCGAGTGCCTGGCACTCGTTTCCTGTTACAGAATCTGTAGCTTGCGATGCAACATCGAGACGTTGCTTCCTTTTGCTACGAACCCTGTAAGGGTCTCTGTAAGAAGGGCCGAGACTTTATCAGCTTCAGCTTTGTTTGGGAAGGCCCCAAACACACAACTTCCAGTTCCGGTTAATTTTGCTTCGGTAAATTTACCTAGCAAATTCAAAGCGTTACGTACATCTGGGTAACGCCTCTCTACAACCGCCTTACAGTCATTTCGACTGTTTCCCTTGGGAACGGGGCGCACTTTAATGGGAGGAGTGTCGCGTGTCAACAACGGATCTGAAAAAATTTCTGCTGTACTTACAGAGACTTGCGGGACGAGCACCAAATACCACGGTTCTTCGGGGTATACGGGGGTCAGAATTTCTCCGACGCCCTCGGCGAATGCGGCGCGTCCACGCACGAAAACCGGCACGTCCGCGCCCAGCGTAAGGCCCAGCGCAGCGAGACGATCCTCGTCCCAGTCCAGTTTCCACAAATGATTCAGTGCCACCAGGGTGGTCGCAGCGTCGGAGCTTCCGCCGCCGATGCCGCCGCCCATGGGCAGACGTTTCTCAAGCCAGATGTCCATGCCGAGTGTGCAACCGGACTGTTGCTGCAATGCGCGAGCGGCCTTGACGATCAGATTGCTGTCATGGGGAACGCCGGGCACATCGGTCTGTAGCCGGATCTGTCCGTCATCGCGCACGGCGAAGCTCAGTTCATCACCGTAATCGAGAAACTGAAAGATCGTTTCCAGCTGGTGATAGCCGTCCGGCCGACGGCCCAGAATGTGCAGCATCAGGTTGAGTTTGGCGGGAGCAGGCAGGGTCAGGCGGGGCGCGCTCATGCTCATTGCCCCAGCTTGCGCGGCTGCCAGTCCTTGATGACCAGCGTGACGTCCAGGTCCTGGCCGTGCAGTTTCACGCGCTCCGGCAGCCAGTAACCGTTCTGTTCAACATAGCTCAGGTATTCCACCTGCCAGCCATCCTGCTCAAGATTGGCCAGGCGGCTGTCACCATCGAGTGTCAGACGGCTTTTGCTGTCGGGTGCGGGCAAGCCACGGACCCACCACACCAGATGCGATACCGGCAGCTTCCAGCCCAACTGCTCTTCAAGCAGCGTTTCAGGCGTAAGCGCTTCATAGCGGCCTTGATTGGCGACTTCCAGCGCAACGCCGCCAGGACGTCCGGTGAGCCGCGCGGCACCGCGTCCGAGCGGGCCGGACAGGCGAATATCGTAATAGTCCTGGCGTTGCAGCCAGAACAGCGTGCCGCTGCCGGAATCCTTGGGCGCACGGATGCCGACCTTGCCGTTGATCTGCCAGCCGTCGAGGCTGCTCAGTTGCTGTTTGTGGTCGCGCCATTGCGCGGCGTCGCCCTTGCCCTGAACGGCTTCGCGGGAAGTCATGCCGGCGCAACCGGCGAGCAGGGCGATGAGGCTGAATACAACTACGTGGCGCAAAAACATAACGTCAAAGAGTCTCTGATCCGGTCAAGCGCCGCAATGTGCTGCGCAGAATAGGGCTGTCGGGTTGCTGTTCCAGGGCTTTGCCCCAGACTTTTCGTGCTTCGCTCTGCTTGCCGTTGGCCCAGAGCACTTCACCCAGATGGGCAGCGACTTCGTGGTCCGGGAAGCGCTCGAGCGCCTGACGCAGCAAGCGTTCGGCTTCGTCGAGGTTGCCCAGGCGGTAATTCACCCAGCCAAGACTGTCGAGCACGGCCGGATCTTCGGGGTTGAGTCGATGAGCCTTTTCGATCAGTTCCTTGGCCTCGGCATAGCGTGTAGTGCGGTCCGAAAGCGTATAGCCCAGAGCGTTGAGGGCCATGGCGTTTTCCGGCTCGCGCTTGATGATGGTGCGCAGATCCTTTTCCATCTGCGCCAGGTCATCACGTTTTTCCGCAAGCATGGCGCGGGTGTAGAGCAGATTCACATCATCGGGATACTGCTTGAGTGCCTGGCTCAGCACTTGCCAGCCACGGTCGGGCTGATTATTGCTGGTCAGCGTCTCGGCTTCGATCAGGTACAACTGGACTGCGTAATCCGGCTGCTCGTCCCGGGCCTGAGACAGCCGCTTGGCGGCCTCTGCCCAGTTGCCGTTGCCGATCAGAATGTCGCTCTGACGCAGCTGTGCCGGCAGGTAATCGCTACCGGGGCCGACCTGTGCGTATTCGGCCAGAGCGCTTTGCGGATCGTCACGTTCTTCATGGATGCGGCCCAGATTCAGGTGCGCCGAATCCACATGGGCACCGCGAGCGATGAGCTCTTCCAGATAACCCTGCGCTTCGTCCCACGCCTTGGCTTCCAGACACACCAGCGCCAGCGAGAAGCGCAGCTCATCATCATCCGGATACTGTTGCAGCAGGCTTGCGAACTGCACTTTCGCGTCGTCCATGCGGTTCTGTTCAACCAGCATGCGCGCGTAAGTCAGGCGCAGACGTTTGTCTTCCGGGTACTTTCTGATGCTTTTTTCGAGGATCGGCAGTGCTTCATCACCGCGATCCATGCTCGCCAACAGGCGAGTGTGCAGCAGGATCGGCGCAACTTCGCCTTCCTTCGGCGGGTTGTCTTCAAGCAGGCGCAGGGATTGTTCCGAGTCGCCATTCTGCTGCAGCAACAGGGCCTTGCCGAATATCAGTTGGCCGTTGCTGGGGTATTTCTGCAGCAGCCTGTCGAAACTCTTGAGCAGACCGTCGCGCGTGTCCGTGTCGGTCTCGGCTGCCGCCAGCGCCAGGAAGTCGAAATGAGTGTCGCCCTGACCCTGCAGCACGCGCTCCATGTAGACCATGGAATCGTCATAGCGCCCCGATCGCGCAAGCTGGATGGCTGCGGCGCGTTGCGCTTCGAGATTGGTCGAGTCGTTCCTGGCCCAGATCAGTGAAGTGTCCAGAGCCGCCTGATCGGCGCCCATGTACTCGGCGATGCGATACGCTCGTTCGGAAACGGCCGGGTCCTGTGTGGTAATCGCCTGACTGACATAGTTATCCAGCGCAATATCGAAGCGATTGCGCTGACCGGCCAGTTCAGCGCTTAACAGGCTGACAAGGGTTTCCTGAGTGAAGGAACCGTAGACCACAGGTTTGGCTTCAGCCGCAGGGGGCGTGTCTTTTTGAGCGGGCTCGACGGATGACGATTCGGGGGTCATCGACTGGCAGCCGCCAAGAACAGCGAGGGCGAGGAACAACGCGGAGGATCTAGTCATATATAAGAGGGGCGGCTTACCTGCGGTTGGAGCATCATGACACAAGGCTGTGGGCAAACCCACAACCGGCGAGAAATCCGCGCGGATGCCACTTTGGAGTGCGGCGCGGTGCCTTGGCGACACCTGCCATTGCGCGATTCTATTGGGACAATAAACAGCGGTGGTTGTTCTGAGCCTATCGAAGTAGGACAATTGCCGGCTTCACGTCACCACCAGCGACCCTGAATGGCCTTCCTTGCACTTGGTATTAACCATAAGACTGCCTCGGTAGACGTTCGCGAGCGCGTGGCATTTACGCCAGAACAGCTGGTCGAGGCTCTGCAGCAGCTCTGCCACCTCACCAACAGCCGCGAAGCCGCGATTCTCTCGACGTGCAACCGTAGCGAGCTTTACATCGAACAGGACCAGTTGGCGGCCGACGGCGTGCTGAACTGGCTTGCCGAATATCATCATCTGAGCGTGGATGAGCTCCGCGAGAGTGCTTATATCCATGAAGACGATGCGGCAGTTCGTCACATGATGCGCGTCGCCTCGGGGCTCGATTCTCTGGTACTTGGCGAGCCACAGATTCTGGGTCAGATGAAATCCGCCTACGCCGTGGCGCGCGAGGCCGGGACGATCGGCCCGCTGCTCGGTCGCCTTTTCCAGGCCACGTTCAGCGCTGCCAAGCAGGTGCGCACCGACACGGCGATAGGTGAAAACCCGGTGTCGGTCGCGTTTGCCGCGGTCAGCCTCGCCAAGCAGATTTTCAGTGATCTGCAGCGCAGTCAGGCGCTGTTGATCGGGGCAGGGGAGACCATTACGCTGGTCGCCCGGCATCTGCGCGATCTCGGGGTCCAGCGTATCGTGGT
>JARDZH010000341.1 GCA_029240955.1 Pseudomonas sp.
CTCATGGGGATTCCCGAGGGCAAGTGGTCGGTTTCATTCCAGTCGCGTCTGGGACGCGCCAAGTGGATCGAACCTTACACCGAAGCGCGCCTGGATGAACTGGCGGCTCAAGGCGTGAAAAAGCTGCTGGTGATGTGCCCGGCGTTCGTGGCCGACTGCATCGAAACCCTGGAAGAGATCGGTGATCGCGGTGCCGAGCAGTTCAAGGAAGCGGGAGGAGAGGAGCTGGTGCTGATTCCGTGCCTCAACGATGACCCGAACTGGGCCAAGGCGTTGAATCGGCTGTGCGAACGCGCACCGGTGATGTTGTAGAAATAGCTACGGCTCGCGAACCCTCCGTAGGAGCCAGCTTGCTGGCGAAGCGTAAGTACAGGCGACACCAATGTTGTGCCAGTACCGGCCTCTCGCCAGCAAGCTGGCTCCTACAGGTCGGGTGTCAACCCTGTCCTGTCGGAGCGCAGCAACCCTCTACGGCAACTGATCATCCAGATGCTTGTTCTTCCAGCTGTCATTGCCCGGCAGCAACAGGTTAAGGGCGATTGCGGTCACGGCACAGAGGGCGATGCCTTTGAGACCAAAATCGTCCGGGCCGTCGCCGGTGCCGATCAGCACGCCGCCAATACCGAATACCAGCGTCACCGACACGATCACCAGATTGCGGGCTTCGGCCAGATCAACCTTGTGACGGATCAGCGTGTTCATGCCCACTGCCGCGATCGAGCCGAACAGCAGACACAGAATCCCGCCCATGACCGGCACTGGAATGCTCTGCAACAGCGCGCCGAACTTGCCGATGAACGCAAGCGTGATGGCGAAGATCGCTGCCCAGGTCATGATTTTCGGGTTGTAGTTCTTGGTCAGCATGACCGCGCCGGTCACTTCCGCGTACGTCGTGTTAGGCGGCCCACCGAACAGGCCGGCGGCTGTGGTCGCGATGCCGTCGCCGAACAGCGTGCGGTGCAGGCCCGGCTTCTTCAGGTAGTCACGCCCGGTCACACTGCCGACTGCAATCACGCCACCAATGTGTTCGATCGCCGGAGCCAGGGCCACGGGCACGATGAACAGGATTGCCTGCCAGTTGAACTCCGGCGCGGTGAAGTGCGGGAGCGCGAGCCATGGAGCGGCTGCGATCTTGGCCGTGTCGACCACACCGAAATAGAAGGACAGGGCAAAGCCTACCAACACGCCGGAAATGATCGGCACCAGACGGAAGATCCCTTTGCCGAACACCGCAACGATGAGCGTCGTCAGCAAGGCAGGCATCGAAATCATCATCGCGGTCTGATAGTGGATCAGCTCCGCGCCGTCACCGGATTTGCCCATCGCCATGTTGGCAGCGATCGGCGCCATTGCCAGGCCGATGGAGATGATCACCGGGCCGATGACCACCGGCGGCAGCAGCCGATCGATGAATCCAGTGCCTTTGATCTTCACGGCCAGGCCGAGAAAGGTGTAAACAAAGCCGGCCGCCATGACGCCGCCCATGGTTGCGGCAAGGCCGAACTGGCCTTTGGCAAGAATGATCGGGGTAATGAATGCAAAGCTCGATGCCAGGAAAACCGGCACCTGACGACCTGTCACCACCTGGAACAACAAGGTTCCAAGGCCCGCAGTGAACAGGGCGACGTTGGGATCGAGTCCGGTGATCAGCGGCATCAACACCAGCGCGCCAAACGCCACGAACAGCATCTGCGCACCGGAAAGCACGGTGCGCCAAAGTGGATCATTGAACTCGTGCTGCGTCATCGCGTCAGGCGTCCTTCTGCTTGGTGCCGAAAATCTTGTCGCCGGCATCGCCCAGACCCGGAATGATGTAGCCGTGTTCGTCCAGACGCTCGTCGATGGAGGCGGTGTAGATCATCACGTCTGGGTGAGCCTTCTCGACGGCCTCGATGCCTTCAGGCGCGGCGACCAGCACCATTGCACGGATCTCCTTGCAGCCGGCTTTCTTGAGCAGGTCAATGGTCGCGACCATCGAACTGCCGGTGGCGAGCATCGGATCAATGATCATCGCCAGACGCTCGTCGATTTCCGGAACCAGCTTTTCCAGATACGTGTGGGCCTGCAGCGTTTCTTCATTACGCGCAACGCCCACGGCACTCACCTTGGCGCCCGGGATCAGGCTGAGCACGCCGTCCAGCATGCCGATACCGGCGCGCAGAATCGGCACCACGGTGATCTTTTTACCGGCAATCTTCTCGACCGGCACAGGACCGGCCCAGCCCTCGATTTCATAGGTTTCCAGAACGAGGTCTGCAGTAGCTTCGTAAGTGAGCAATGCACCGACTTCCTGGGCCAGCTCACGGAAATTCTTGGTGCTGATGTCTGCGCGGCGCATCAGGCCGAGCTTGTGGCGGATCAGCGGATGACGGATTTCACGAATGGGCATAGGGAAAGGCTCCAGCGGGGGCAAAAAAACGGCCTAGATTAATCTATTCAGCAGTTACTGTCTTACGGCACGTGCACTATTGTCTTACCGAGTGCACAGACTTCAGTTTCCAGAAGTCATGCGCAACGTTAGTCCAGAATCGCTTGCCCTGAATCGTCGGGATGCGTACCTTTGCCCGCTTTTCTTACACTGCCCCCCTCTGGAGAGCTTCATGTCCGCTGATCTCGAGCATATCCGTCTAGTCATGCGCGAGGCTGACTGCCTGTATACAGAAGCCGAAGTCGAGGCTGCCATCGCCCGCGTCGGCGCTCAGATCAACGCCGAACTGGCGGATCGCAACCCTGTGGTTTTCTGCGTAATGAACGGTGGCCTGATCTTCTCAGGCAAGTTGCTGACCCATCTGAACTTCCCGCTGGAAGCGTCCTACCTGCACGCTACTCGTTATCGCAACGAAACGTCGGGCGGCGATCTGTTCTGGAAGGCCAAGCCGGAAGTGTCGTTCATCGACCGTGACGTGCTGATCATCGACGACATCCTGGATGAAGGGCACACCCTGAGCGCGATCATCGACTTCTGCAGACACGCTGGCGCTCGTGCCGTGCACACCGCCGTATTGATCGACAAGGATCATGACCGCAAGGCGCGTCCGGACCTGAAGGCCAACTACGTGGGCTTGCCGTGCGTCGACCGGTACATTTTCGGTTACGGCATGGACTACAAAGGCTACTGGCGCAACGCTGCCGGGATCTACGCCGTCAAAGGCATGTAACGGCCCATTACACTTCTGGAAACGATCGACGGGGCGGGCGCTTGACGCGCTTGCCTCGACCGGTTGTAGTGCGCATCGGTCGATTTCCAGAGACGTGAAGAATGAAGCGATTGCACTCCTGCATCATGGTGGCCGCACTCCTGATGCCGCTTGCCCCGGCCTGGGCCGAGCCCATGCACGGTCAGTACCTGCCACCCGACGATCTGAACCTGCGCGAAGGCGAGCCCGAGCAACAGCAACTGTTGCGAGTTACCGAATATTCGGTGGTCGCCGGCAATCAACGGCAATCCAGTCAACAGCCTATTCCGGTCACGTCCCCTCTGTCGCTGCGCCTCAAGGGCAAACCGCTCAACAAGGGCGCGACCATTTCGCAAGTGCTGGTCCATTTCGATTCGGGCGAAAGCAAAAGTCTCAAGAAGCCCAACTACGACGAAGCGTCGCGGACACTGACGTTGTATTACCCGCTGGCCGAATACCGCGTGCTGATCGATCTGCTGCGCAATGAGAAGGTGTACTGCCAGTTCTTGAGTTACGCCAACGGGCATATCTGGGCCGACCTGCACACCACCGCGTCACGCGCGCGTTGAGCCACGCGCATTTCGGGGGGTACACTGCCCGCCCGTGAAAGTCTGCGACCAGTTGGAGTCCGCAATGCGTAAAGATAAGAAGCAGGTGATTGGGGATGAGATCGGCGACGAGCAGATCAGACTGTTCCTCGATTTCGAGCCCCACGATGCGACGTCACCTTCGCTGCACAAACTGATCAAGGCGTACCGTGGCCTGCGGATCGACGATTTCGAGCGTTTTCTGGTGTTCTTCAAGGACGCCGGGTATGACCTGGATGGCAAGGACGAGCAGGGCAATGACTTTGTTACTCTGATCAAGGATCAGCGTAATGCCGAGGAATA
>JARDZH010000342.1 GCA_029240955.1 Pseudomonas sp.
CGCCGACCTGCTGAAAACCCAGCTGGCGCCGGGCACCGAGTACATCCTGATGCTGGGCTTCTTCATCGCCTTCGCGGTGAAGCTGCCGGTGGTGCCGCTGCACTCCTGGCTGCCGGATGCTCACGCACAGGCGCCAACCGCAGGCTCCGTGGATCTGGCCGGTATTCTGCTCAAGACAGCGGCCTACGGTCTGCTGCGCTTCGCCTTGCCGTTGTTCCCCAATGCGTCGGCCGAGTTTGCACCGATCGCGATGACGCTGGGCCTGATCGGTATCTTCTACGGCGCTTTCCTGGCCTTCGCTCAGACCGATATCAAACGCCTGATCGCGTTCTCCAGCGTTTCGCACATGGGCTTCGTGCTGATCGGGATCTACTCCGGCAGCCAGCAGGCGCTGCAAGGCGTCGTGGTGCAGGTGCTCGCTCACGGTCTGTCGGCCGCCGCGCTGTTCATCCTGAGCGGCCAATTGTACGAGCGGCTGCACACGCGTGACATGCGCGAAATGGGCGGCCTGTGGTCGCGCATCGCCTATCTGCCGGCGATCAGCCTGTTCTTCGCCGCCGCGTCCCTCGGCCTGCCGGGCACCGGCAACTTTGTCGGCGAGTTCCTGATCCTGCTGGGTTCGTTTGTCAGTTCGCCATGGGTCACTGCCATCGCCACGTCCGGCCTGGTATTCGGTTCCGTGTATTCGCTGATCATGATTCACCGTGCCTATTTCGGCCCGTCCAAGTCCGACGAGATTCTGCGGGGCATGGACGGTCGTGAACTGATCATGGTGTTGGGCCTTGCCGTATTGCTGATTCTGCTGGGGATCTTTCCGCAGCCGTTCCTGGATACTTCCGCAGCCACCATGCACGGTGTGCAGCAATGGCTAGGCACTGCCTTCACTCAACTCGCTTCGGCCCGGTAAGAGCGCTATGGACCTGACGATTCAACACTTTATTGCGCTTGCCCCATTGCTGATCACCAGCCTCACGATTGTCGTCGTGATGCTGGCGATCGCGTGGCGCCGCAATCACTCGCAAACCTTCCTGTTGTCGGTGGCGGGCCTGAACCTGGCGCTGCTGTCGATCTACCCGGCGCTCAAAGTCGCGCCACTGGCCGTGACCCCGCTGCTGCAGATCGACAGCTTCGCTTGTCTGTACATGGCAATCATCCTTGCCTCGACGCTGGCATGCGTGACCATGGCGCACGCTTATCTGGGCGACGACAAGGTCGGTTACCCCGGCAACCGCGAAGAGCTTTACCTGCTGATCCTGCTGGCTGCGGCCGGTGGTCTGGTACTGGTCAGCGCGCAGCATCTGGCGGGCCTGTTCATCGGTCTTGAGCTGCTGTCGGTGCCGGTCTACGGGCTGGTGGCTTACGCCTTCTTCAACAAGCGCTCGCTGGAAGGCGGCATCAAGTACATGGTGCTGTCGGCCGCAGGCTCCGCGTTCCTGCTGTTCGGTATGGCCCTGCTCTACGCCGATGCCGGCGCGCTGACCTTCACCGGTATCGGCAAGGCCATCGCGGCCACCGGCATGCCGAGTGCACTGGCGAGCCTGGGTCTGGCGATGATGGTGGTCGGTCTGGCATTCAAGCTGTCGCTGGTTCCGTTCCACCTCTGGACCCCGGACGTCTACGAAGGCGCACCGGCGCCGGTCGCGGCGTTTCTGGCGACGGCGAGCAAGGTTGCGGTTTTCGCGGTGCTGGTTCGTCTGTTCCAGATCTCTCCGGCAGCCAGCAGCGGCGTGCTGCATGACGTGCTGGCGGTGATCGCGGTTGCATCGATTCTGGTCGGTAACCTGCTGGCCCTGACCCAGAGCAACCTCAAGCGTCTGCTGGGTTATTCGTCCATCTCGCACTTCGGTTACCTGATGATCGCGCTGGTGGCGAGCAAGGGCATGGCCGTCGAAGCGATCGGCGTGTATCTGGCGACCTACGTGCTGACCTCGCTGGGTGCGTTCGGCGTGATCACCATGATGTCGTCGCCTTACAGCGGCCGTGACGCAGACGCGATGTTCGAATACCGCGGTCTGTTCTGGCGCCGTCCGTATCTGACGGCTGTCATGACCCTGATGATGCTGTCGCTGGCCGGTATCCCGCTGACCGCAGGCTTCATCGGCAAGTTCTACATGATCGCAACCGGTGTCGAATCGCAGCTGTGGTGGCTGATCGGCGCGCTGGTACTGGGTAGCGCCATCGGCCTGTTCTTCTACCTGCGCGTGATGGTCACCATGTATCTGGTGGACAACCAGATGCCTCGCCACGACGCGGCTATCAACTGGGCGCAGCGTACCGGTGGCGTCATGCTGCTGGCGGTTGCCATCCTGACCTTCGTGCTGGGTGTGTACCCTCAACCGCTGCTGGATCTGGTGGTGAACGCGGGCCTGCAAATGGCAAGCTGATCTGACGGAAACAAAAAACCCTGCTCATGAGCAGGGTTTTTTTTGCCTGACGCTTCAGTCAGCCCGGCAGACGAACCTTCTTCTTGGTGCCCGCGAAGATGCCCCAGGTGGACATGAACAGTGCCGCGACCAGCGGGCCGATGACGAAACCGTTCAGACCGAACACTGCCATCCCGCCCAATGTCGAGATCAGGATCAGGTAGTCCGGCATGCGCGTGTCCTTGCCCACCAGAATCGGACGCAGCACGTTGTCGACCAGACCGATCACGAAAACGCCGAACAGCGCCAGTACCACGCCTTGCCAGATCATCCCGCTGAGCAGGAAGTAAACCGCCACAGGTGCCCAGACGATGCCCGCCCCTACCGCCGGCAGCAGCGACAGGAACGCCATGATGACGGCCCAGAGCAAGGCGCTCGGGATGTCCAGCACCCAGAAGATGAAACCACCCAGCGCACCCTGTGTGACCGCAACCACGACGTTGCCTTTAACGGTTGCGCGCACCACGCGGGTGAACTTCAGCTGCAGGCGACGCTTCTGCTGCTCAGCCAGTGGCACCGCTGTACGCAGCCTGCGAACCAGGTCATGACCGTCGCGCAGAAAGAAGAACAGCAGATAGAGCATGATGAAAAAGCTGACCACAAAGTCGAACGTGCCCTGGCCGAAGCTGAACGCCTGAGTTGCCAGGTACTGGCTGCCCTGCATCGCGCCTTTGGCGATCTTGTCACGCAGACCGTTGAGATCGCCCATACCCATACGATCCAGCAGATTCTGGAGAGAAGCAGGCAACAGGTCCTTGTATTCGGCGAGGTACCCCGCGATGTCCAGCTGGCCGGACTCGACGTTCTTGTACAGCACCGTGCCTTCCTGAACCAGCAGCGCACTGATCACGATCACCGGCAAAATGGCGATCACCAGACATATCGTGAGCGTACAGAGCGAGGTGACGTTGCGCTGCCAGCCGAATTTCAGCTGCAGGCGACGTTGCACGGGCGAGAAGATGATGCCAAGGATCACCGCCCAGAATACCGCGCCGTAAAACGGCAGCAGGATCCAGATGAAAGCGATGGTCACCAGCACCACCAGCAGTAATAGCGTCTTGTATTGAAGCGTGGTTTCGTTCATGTCCTGTCCATGTCATAGGCCGTGCGTCGCGCCCGGTCTAGAGCTTAGTCAGCCAGGATCGCTGCGAGTGCCCCAGCCTCGGCGTCTACCGCTAACATGACGTATGACAGGGCCTCACGACCCTGTCACGGCCCGATCAGACGCGGAACTGGGCCATCAGGCTGCCGAGTCGTGAACCCAGCTGTGAGAGGTTCTGCGAGGTCAGTGCACTTTGACGGGTTTCGTCCGCAACGCTCTCAACCGCAACCGCGATCTGATGAACACTGCGGTTGATCTCTTCGGCCACGGCGGTCTGCTCCTCGGCCGCGCTGGCGATTTGCGCGTTCATTGAATTGATGGTCGCGATCAGCCCACCAATCGTCACCAGCGACACGCCGGCTTCATTGGCTTGCGCAGAGGTGCCTTCTCCGGCTTCGCTGGAGCGTTGCATCGCATCCACAGCCTGCCGCGTGCCCTGCTGAAGACGGTCGATCATGCCCTGGATTTCCTGGGTGCTTTGCTGAGTCCGGCTGGCAAGGGCGCGAACCTCGTCGGCCACCACGGCAAAGCCACGCCCC
>JARDZH010000343.1 GCA_029240955.1 Pseudomonas sp.
CACGCCACCAGCGCGGCGTGTCGAGCGAGCCCGGTGTGTACTTTGTCGGCCTGCCTTGGCTGTCACGCCGCGGCTCGGCTTTCATCTGGGGCGTCTGGCACGACGCCAAACATGTGGCCGGGCATATCGCGACCCAGCGTTCATACCAGCAGTATCAGGCCCCGGTCGAGCCCGGATCCGCCCAAGCTCCAGCGACCGGCGCGCCGCTGGCAAACGTCACCGCTTGATCCCTTTTTTCAGGCGCGTGGCTCTGGTCCGCGCCGCACCCAGGAATAATGCTATGGCTGCCCCGACTCACACCCGTATCCGTATGTTCAACACCAAGGAAACCTACCCCAACCAGAGCCTGGACAATGACCTGTGTCAGGCCGTTCGCGCCGGTAACACCGTTTACGTGCGCGGTCAGGTCGGCACCGACTTCGAAGGCAATCTGGTCGGTCTGGGCGACCCGGCTGCGCAGGCCGATCAGGCGATGAAAAACGTCAAGCAACTGCTCGAAGAGGCCGGCAGCGACCTGTCGCACATCGTTAAGACCACGACCTACATCACCGACCCGCGTTACCGCGAGCCGGTTTATCGTGAAGTCGGCAAATGGCTCAAAGGGGTGTTCCCGATCTCCACCGGCCTGGTGGTGTCTGGCCTGGCGCAACCGCAGTGGCTGATGGAAATCGATGTCATCGCCGTGATTCCGGACTGAGACAGAGGAGTGCAGATATGACGTTTTCCATCGTGGCCCGCTGCCCCGACTCCGGCCAGTTCGGCATTGCCATCAGCTCTTCGAGCATTGCCGTAGGCGCGCGCTGCCCTTGGCTCCGGCCCGGCGTCGGCGCCGTGTCTTCGCAGAACATCACGCTGCCCGCGCTGGGGCCTGAGACCTTGAACCTGCTGGAGCTTGGCATGACGCCCGATCAGGCGCTGGACAAGGCCCTGACCAGCAACGGCTACAGTCAGTACCGCCAGATCACGGCCATCGACTGTCACGGCCAGACCGCTCATTTCAGCGGTACTGAAACGTTGGGCATTCATCACGCGCTGAGCGGCGAGCAGTGCGTCGCGGCGGGCAACATGCTGACCCGTACCGCTGTGGTCGACGCCATGGTCAAGGCGTTCGAACAGGCGGAAGGTCAGTTGGCGGATCGGCTGCTGGCGGCGATGCACGCCGGGATGGGCGAGGGCGGCGAAGCCGGGCCGGTGCATTCGGCTGCGCTGATCGTGGTCGGTGATCTGACCTGGCCCATCGTCAACCTGCGGGTCGACTGGGCGGACAAAGACCCGATCGGGACGCTCGACAGACTCTGGCAGGCCTATCGCCCGCAGATGCAGGATTACATCGACCGCGCGCTTGAACCCGCCCGAGCGCCCGGTTATGGCGTGCCGGGAGACAGTCGATGAACAGCCGCGAGATCCTGGCCCGGCTGGTGGCGTTCGACACCACCAGTCGCGAGTCCAATCTGGCGCTCATCGAATTCGTGCGCGGGTATTTGGCGCAACATGGCGTGCAAGCCGAACTCGTGTACAACGACGCCAAGAGCAAGGCCAACCTGCTGGCGACGATAGGCCCGGCCGAGGTCCCTGGCATCGTGCTGTCCGGTCATACCGACGTGGTGCCGGTGGACGGACAGGCCTGGACCGTCCCGCCGTTCGAACTGAGCGAGGCGGGCGGCAACCTGTACGGGCGCGGCACCGCCGACATGAAAGGCTACATCGCCTGCGTGCTGGCGCTGGTGCCGGCGTTGACGGCCGCTGGATTGCGCCGACCGGTGCATATCGCGCTGTCGTATGACGAAGAAGTCGGGTGTCTGGGCGTGCGCTCGCTGCTCGACCTGTTTCGGGCGCGTCCGGTCAAACCGCTGCTTTGCGTGATCGGCGAACCTACAGAGCTCAAGCCGGTGCTCGGCCACAAGGGCAAGCTTGCCATGCGCTGTGATGTGCACGGCGCGGCGTGCCATTCGGCCTATGCACCGCAAGGCGTGAACGCCATCGAGTACGCGTCGCGGCTGATCGCTGAACTGGGCCGCCTGGGCGAGGAACTTCGAGCTCCGGAGCATCACGATCAGCGTTTCGACCCGCCGTTCACCACGGTGCAGACCGGTATGATCTCCGGCGGCAAAGCGTTGAACATCGTGCCCGAGGACTGCCGCTTCGACTTCGAGGTCCGCGCACTGCCGGCGATGGATCCGAGGCAGGTGGCCGAACAGCTGCAGCATTACGCCGCAAGCACCTTGCTGCCCGCGATGCGTGCGGTCAGCGGCCAGAGCGACATTCGTTTTACCGAGTTGTCGAGTTACCCGGGGCTGGCCACGTCGGCGCACAGCCAGGCGGCGCAATGGGTCGCGCGGTTCTGCGGGTCGGATGAATTTGGCACCGTGGCGTTTGGCACCGAGGGCGGGCTGTTCGATCAGCTCGGCATCCCCACCGTCGTCTGTGGCCCTAGCAGCATGGATCAGGGGCACAGGCCGGACGAGTTCGTCAGCCTCGCGCAGCTTCAGGCCTGCGACGAGATGCTGGGACGCGTTTTGGCGTTCTGTTCAGCGCCGTCGGTGGACTGATCAGCGTTTGTCGCGCGGTGAGTCAGCATTTCTGCTGGCCGAGAAGTTGACTCACTTCCCGCGTACAACGGCTGTTCATGTTGCCGGGCGAGCCAGTTCCGCGATGCAGTGCTCAACGAACAGCTGTGCCGGCTTGGTCAACTGTGCGCGCCGCAGCCATGCGGCCGAAAGACCGGAACCGGTGACTTCTTCGGCCAGCGGTACGCAGGCAACCTGCTTGCCGTCGTAGGTAAGATCGGAGGAGGGACGGGTCACCAGAATCGAATAACCGAACCCTTGTCCGACCATGCCGCGAACCATTTCGATCGAGGGTGAGCTGAACGTGATATGCGGATTGAGTCCGCGTTCGGTGAAGATGCTGACGAAATAACTGCGGCTCGGAATGGTGTCGAGCAGAATCATCGGCTCCAGCACCAGCTCGTGCAGCGACACTTTTTCCTGCGACGCGAAGCGATGGTCGGCCGGCAGCAGCGCATAAGGTTGGCGCGCCGGCATCAGCGGTGCCGTGTCGATGGTCGAATCCAGCTCGTGTTCGAACAGCACCGCCAGGTCGATACTGCCGCTGGTCAGCGCCTGCACCAGCTCCTGCTGCTCGCCGTCGCGCAGACGGATCTCCACACCGGGCCACTTGGCGCGGAAGCCTGCAATCAGCATCGGCATGTACAACGGCGCCACGGTTTCGTAGCAACCGATGTCGATCTGGCCAGCCACGATATCGTTATCGGCCAACGCGTTCTGTTCGAACTCGTGCGCCATGCGCAACAGCTCCATGGCCTTGCGATAGAAACGCCCACCGGCGGGCGTCAGCGCCATGCCCTGCGCGTGCTGGCGGATGAACAGCTGCACGTTGAAGCTTTCTTCAAGCTGGCGGATGGCGGTCGAGACCGACGGCTGCGCGATGTACAGCTTGCGAGAGGCTTCCGCAACGCTGCCGCAATCGACAACGGTGGTGAAATATTTGAGCTGCCTGAGGTTATATGCCGCCACTGGGCCTCCTGTGTGATGGATGAGCCCCGCGCGGGGGCCGGCGGGTCCGGGTCTGCAGCGACCAGTCGCGTCAAGTATGACCCTGCCGATCCGTGAGGAGAAAGAACACTTTTGCTCCCCACTGACGCAGAAAATCCTGCCGATGGATCGCGGGTCTGTATCAGCCGATGATGATGGCACCCGCTGCGATCACTGCACACGCCAGAACCTTACGCACGGTCAGCGATTCGCCGAGAAAGAAATAGCCGATCAACGCCGCGAACAGCACGCTGGTTTCCCGCAGTGCCGATACCGCGCCCATCGGCGCGTGGGACATGGCGTAAATGACGATTCCGTAGGCGAGCAGCGACACCAGTCCGCCGACCGATGCGGTGATGAAACCCGGCCGCAATGTGAACAGGCTGCGTGCGTCGCGAAGCGCGATGTAGGTCGGCGGCATCAGCAGACCCCACAGCGCGCACATCCAGACGGTATACGCCATCGGCGCGCCCGACAAGCGCACACCGATGCCGTCTGTCACGC
>JARDZH010000344.1 GCA_029240955.1 Pseudomonas sp.
GACGTGCGCGGGTTTTCGATCTTCGGGCTGCCGCGCTACAGCGACGGTCGCGCGCTGGACTTGTCTCGCTCGACATCGCTGGCTCAGAACTGGAACCGTCACCAGACTCGCACGGACGAGGTGTTCGGCGAACTGACTCACCGCTTCGATGACGACTGGAGCGGCAAGCTGTCCGTGACCCATTCCAAAGGCTCTTTCGACCAGAAAGTCGCCTACGCACAAGGCCCGGTCGACCCGCTTACTCTCACCGGCACTCGCTTGGCGAAAACATTGTTTCGCGCCGACGATCTGCAAAGCCACGGCATCGATGCACATCTGGACGGCCGCTTCGAGGCCTTCGGGCTGAGCCACCAGTTGACGGTGGGCGCTAACGGGTCGGAGCAGCAACGCCGGACCCGACAAGTGTTCGTCAACGCCAACCGCCCGCTGGATGTGTTCGATCCAGACCATCACTTGATCGCTGAGCCCGCGCGACCGGCGTGGAGCAACATCACCGACTTCAGCGACAAGCGCTACGGTGCCTATAGCAACCTGCGCCTGGGGTTGTCCGAATCGCTGAATCTGGTCGTCGGCGGCCGAGTCAGTTGGTACGACTATCAGACCAAGTCGTCCCGGCTGACGACCAAAGCGCAGGAAGAGCATCGTCTGACGCCCTTTATCGGCCTGCTCTACGATCTGGACCCGGACTGGTCGCTGTACGCCAGTTACACCGATATCTTCCTGCCGCAGAGCGGGTTTCGCGATGCGTCCGGTCACATCCTTGACCCCGCCATTGGTTCGGCCCATGAAACCGGGATCAAAGGGGAGCTGTTCGATAAGCGACTCAACGTATCCTTCGCGCTGTTCTACGTGAAGCAGAAAGACGTGGCGGTGGAAGACGACGCCAACAGCGGCCGGTGCGAGACCAACGACAGTTACGGAACGTGCTATGTGAACGGCGATATCCGGCGCAGCAAGGGCTTCGAACTGGAGGCCAGCGGCGAAGTGCTGCCCGGGCTGCAGACCATGGCCGGCTACACCTTCAACGTCACCCGTGGCAGCGACGGCCAGTCGATTGCAGCTGAAACGCCGCGCCATCTGTTGCGCGTCACGACAGGCTATACCTTGCCCGGCGCCTGGAATCGATTGACTGTCGGCGGCGGCGTGTCGGCACAGAGCGGCTATACGGAAACCCAGTCGCAGGAGCGTCTGAAAAACCCCGGCCGGGCCATCTGGGACGCGCGCGTGGCGTGGAAACTGGACGATCACTGGACCGTCGCGCTCAACGGCAACAACCTGCTGGACCGCAAGTATTACAGAGCGACCGGGGATATCGACCGAGGCAACTATTACGGCGACCCGCGCAATTTCGTGTTCACGCTGCGCGGGGAATTCTGATCGGGTTGGATGTCGCTCTGGACGACCCGTCGCGAGCTTCGCTCCCTCCCACAGGTGCTGCGTCATCCCCGTGGGAGCGCGCTTGCCCGCGATAGCGATCAGGCGGCGAAAGTGCTGTGCACGCAGGCCGCTGTCGCGAGCTTCGCTCCCTCCCACAAGGGTGCGTTTGTCTCCGTACCTGTGGGAGGGAGCGCCAGCTCGCGACAAGCTCGACGCGACACCCAGGTCATCACACCCCCGCCAGCCGCTCGCGAACCGTGTCCAGAAATGCTTCGGCCAGGACGATATTGTCATGCCGCTCGGCCAGGCTGATCGAGCAGCCCAGTCCATTGACCGAACACTGCTCACGCAACACCGCCTCGGCTCGGGCGATCTCGGCCGGTTCGCGGCTTTCCGCAGCCCACCAGCAATCGACCTGCACCTCCAGCCTGTGCAGCGCGAAGTCTTTGGCCAGTTCGGCGTTGGCATGCAGCAGCTTGTACCCGGTTTCGATCTCATCCTGCACAGCGATGTCCTGGAACACGCTGCGCAGGCTGTCCGCGTTCATGCCCGCATCCTGGGCAACCTGCTCGATCACCCGGTCGGCGATGTCGCGTTCATCGCTCACAGTCGCGCGGGCGACGTCGATCAGATCCACGACGGTCTGCTCCTGCAATCCCGGAACAAAAGCCTGCAGGCTTTTGATCAGGCTGCGATGGAAGTTCTTGCCCTGTTGCTCCGCGCGAGACTCGGGATCTTCCTCAACCCATTTCACACCCGCCGACGCGGGCAGCATCGTGTCGACAAGCCCGAGGAAGGCGACCTGATCGCCACCGCGCTCCAGCGCGTGCGCCACCTCGACCGCGAGCGCGCCACCCAGTGACCAACCCAGCAAATAGTACGGCCCGAGCGGCTGGGTGTTTTTGATCTGCTCGACGTAGTACTCGACCATTTCTCGCCAGCTGAAATCGAACCAGCCCGGCACTACGTAGGCTTTATTCACCAGCCCGTACACCGCGCGATCGGCGTTGAGCTTGCCTGCCAGCGGATAATATGAGTACGTGCCGCCACCGCCCGGCGGCAGGCAGAACAGCGGCCTCTTGTCCGACTGGCAGCCGTTCATTCGGATCACCGCCGATTTCACCTTGGCCTCGCCTTCGCGCATGAAGTCGGCCAGTTCACCGAGCGTCTGCATCAGCAGGAAATCATGCAGCTTGATGGACTGGCCGAACGCGTCCCGAATCCGACCCGCGAGCGCCACCGCCAGCAGCGAATGCCCGCCCAACGCGAAGAAATTATCCGTGAGGCCCACCCGCTCAACCTGCAGCACTTCGGCCCACAATGCCGCGAGTCGCTGTTCCAGTTCGGTCCGCGGCGCGACATGGGTCTGCTGCGCATTACTGACGTCAGGCCGCGGCAACGCACGCTGATCCAGCTTGCCGTTGGGCGTCAGTGGCATGACGTCGAGCAGCACGAAATGGCTCGGCACCATGTAATCCGGCAGATGAGCCTTGAGATGGGTTTTCAGGCTGTCACTGTCCAGATCGCGCTCAGCCGGCACCACATAGGCCACCAATTGCTTGCCCGAAGGCCCGTCCACATCGATCACGTGGGCTTCGCGCACCGCCGGATGCTCGTACAGCCGGGATTCGATTTCCCCCAGCTCGATACGCAGGCCGCGAATTTTCACCTGATGGTCGATGCGCCCCGCGTACTCAATGATGCCGTCGCCGATGTAGCGCGCAAGGTCGCCGGTGCGATACAAACGCCCGCCAGTGGCGTCGAAAGGATCCGGCACAAAGCGCTCGGCCGTGAGCGCGGCCCGATTGTGGTAACCCCGCGCCAGCCCGACTCCGCCCAGATACAGTTCCGCTGCGGCTCCCGGCGCCGCCGGCAGCAGGCCGTCGTCGAGGATGTGCGTTTTGAGGTTGTCGATCGGGCGGCCGATGGGCACGCTGATCGCGTCCTGAGTGCTGCACGTCCAGTGCGTCACGTCGATGGCCGCTTCGGTCGGGCCGTACAGATTGAACAGTCCAGCGTGAGGCAGTCGTTCGAGCACGCGTCCCGCGAGATCGGCGGGCAACGCTTCGCCGCTGCAGATCACCCGGCGCAGGCTTTCGCAGCTGTCAGCTTCGCGATTGCTCGTGAAGGCCTGCAGCATCGACGGCACGAAATGCAGGGTCGTAACCCGATACTGATGGATGGTCTGCACCAGCCGCTCGGGATCACGGTGATCGCCGGGCAACGCAATCGCCAGCCGCGCACCGGTGATCAGCGGCCAGAAGAACTCCCACACCGACACGTCGAAACTGAACGGGGTTTTCTGCAGCACGGTGTCGCTGGCGTCCAGCCGATACGCGTTCTGCATCCAGTTCAGGCGGTTGACCAGCGCGCGATGGCTGTTGCCGGCACCTTTGGGTCGGCCCGTGGAACCGGAGGTGTAAATCACGTAGGCGAGATTCTGCGGATGGCTCAGGTTGACCGGATTGACCGTGCTGTAGCCTTCCCACTCACCGCCGCCCTGCTCCAGGCACAGACTCCGCACCTGGGACGGCAGCGGTAACCGTTGCAGCAAGGCGCTCTGCGTCAACAGCAGGTCAATGCCGCTGTCCTCGATCATGTACGCGAGCCGGTCTTGCGGATAATCCGGGTCCAGCGGCACATAGGCGCCGCCGGCCTTGACGATTGCCAGCAAGC
>JARDZH010000345.1 GCA_029240955.1 Pseudomonas sp.
AGGCATTGGCATGAACGCCGGGCGATGCAGAATGGCGGCGAGCGTCCTGGCAAACTCCCGGTTACGTACCGGTGCTGGCGCGCAGACATTATATGGACCCTGCGCGTCGGCATGATTCAACAAGAAATCAATCGCCCCGATTTGATCCTGCACATGAACCCACGGCATCCACTGCCTGCCGTTGCCGATCGGTCCGCCCATGCCGAACTTGAAAGGTGTCAACAGACGCTGCAGAAACCCGCCGCGATCCGACAGCACCAGCCCCGTGCGCACAATGATCACCCGCAGCCCCAGGGTTTCGGCGCGCTGGGCCGTTTCTTCCCAGGCGATGCACAGCTGGCTGGCAAAATCTTCCTTGGCCGGAGCAGCATTTTCATCCAGATCGCGCTCGCCACTGTCGCCGTACCAGCCCACGGCCGAACCGGAAATCATCAACTGCGGTCTTTGTTGGCGTTTCTCCAGCCATGCCAGCAGCTGCTCGGTCAGACCGATACGGCTTTCCCAAAGCAACAGACGACGTTTGCGAGTCCACGGCCGGTCGGCGATAGGCGCGCCGGCCAGATTGATGATTGCATCGACCGGCTGTTCGCCCAGTTCATCAAGGCGGGCAATAGCGCGTACCGACTGTCCACAAAGACGGGCGACTTGCTCCGGTCTGCGACTCCAGACCGTGAGCTGATGGCCCTGCCCGGACCAGAATCGGCAGAGCGCTTGTCCGATCAAACCAGTACCGCCGGTCAGCAATATGTGCATGGCAGGTTACCTCGCGTGGCGTTCGTGACTATTGAGTAGTCTATTTTTCACGGGTTGGGCTTTTCCGGTGGTTGAAACTGTCAGCTGAACCATAGGCCAAACCTGAATGGACTGGAGCTTTACTACCGTCGCGTAGTTGGCCCGTTGTCGAAGAGCAACAGACCGACCGTCCTCGAACGCCGGAAACATGCGATTCGAGTCAAGAAATCGAGAACCCGTGCAAGTTATACCAGACGACAGGATTGTACAGGTTTTAATGACGGCGTAGTCTGTGCAGACAAGGTAAAGAGGCCCCTATGACTGTACCAATCGCAATCATCGGTACCGGTATCGCAGGACTTTCGGCCGCACAGGCCCTCCGCGCAGCCGGACATCCTGTACATCTTTTCGACAAAGCTCACGGTAGCGGCGGTCGTATGGCCAGCAAGCGCACCGAAGCAGGTTCGCTGGACATGGGCGCACAGTACTTCACCGCTCGCGACCGGCGTTTCGTCGCTGCCGTCAATCAGTGGCAAACCACCGGCTGCGTTGCCGAGTGGACGCCGTCGCTCTATAACTTTCATGGCGGCAAGCTCAGCCCTTCCCCGGACGAACAGAGCCGGTGGGTCGGGCAACCGGGCATGAGCGCTATCACCCGGGCGATGCTCGGAGACCTGCCGGTTTCGTTCTCGTGCCGAATCACCGAGGTGTTCCGTGGCGAGCGACACTGGAACCTGCTGGACGCGGACGGCGAAACACACGGCCCGTTCAGCCACGTCATCATCGCAACGCCTGCGCCACAAGCCACCCCGCTGCTGGCGGCAACGCCTACGCTGGCCAGCGTCGCTGCCAGTGTGAAAATGGACCCGACCTGGGCCGTGGCGCTTGCCTTCAACACGCCATTGCAAACCCCGATGCAGGGTTGCTTCGTGCAGGACAGTCCGCTCGACTGGCTGGCCCGCAACCGCAGCAAGCCTGGGCGCAGTGACACGCTGGACACCTGGATCCTGCACGCCACGAGCAGTTGGAGTCGCCAGCACCTCGACCTGTCGAAGGAAGAAATCGTTGATCACCTGCACGGTGCCTTCGCCGAGCTGATCGACTGCCCGATGCCGGCCCCGAGCTTCACACTGGCTCATCGCTGGCTATACGCGCGTCCCGCCACCTCGCACGAATGGGGCGCGCTGTCGGACCCTGCTCTGGGCATTTACGCCTGCGGCGACTGGTGCCTGTCCGGCCGCGTCGAAGGCGCATGGCTCAGCGGTCAGGAAGCGGCGCGCCGACTGGTCGAGCACTCTCAGTGAATACGATCAACCCTCGCAAACTGCTGCTGTCGAAATGGACAGCAGCAGTCCCGGTAAATCGCGAAAAGCATTTTCTGGTGACTGAGCTGTTTGAAGACGAGGAAGGCACGGTGCAAGAGATTGAACTGCAGGCCGTGCTCACCCGTCGCAGCGAGCGCTTGCCCTGGCAGGCGCTGCGCAATGCGGAGGCATGGCGCATGGGCTGGAAATAAGCCGAAGCACGGCGAAACCTCATCTTTTGCCTGTACAAAGCGTTTGACTTGTACAGCTATCGACCTATGATGAACCGAAGTTGTACAGAGCGTATTTCCTGTACAAGGCTCATAAGAGGTTCGTGATGTCTCAGCCTTCTCCTACCAAACCGAAACTGGGTATCAGCGCCTGCCTGATGGGGGTCGAGGTACGTTTCAATGGCGGGCACAAGGAATCGCATCTGTGCACGCGTGCACTGAGTGAATACTTCGATTTCATTCCGCTCTGCCCTGAAGTCGCCATCGGCATGGGCATTCCTCGTGAGCCGATCAGGCTGGTGGGCGATCCCGAGTCTCCTCAGGCGGTTGGCACGGTCAACAGTGACCTGAACGTCACTAGCGCGTTGGCTGACTATGGCACGCACATGGCTGCGGAAGTGGGTGATATCTGCGGCTACATCTTCATGCAGAAGTCGCCTTCCTGCGGGCTCGAGCGGGTCAAGGTGTACCGTGAGAACGGTGCACCTGTCGACGGCGGCGGACGCGGCATTTACGCCAAGGCGTTCTGCGAGCAACACCCCAACCTGCCAGTCGAAGAAGACGGGCGTCTGAATGACGCCGTGCTGCGGGAAAACTTCGTCACCCGTGTGTTTGCCTACGCCGCCTGGCAGGAAGTGCTCAAAACAGGCGTGACCCGTCGGGCGCTGACGGAATTTCACTCGCGGTACAAATATCAGCTGATGGCGAACAATCCGGCTCAATACAAGGTACTGGGCAACATGCTCGGGAGCATGGGCCGCAGTGACCCGAATGAGATCGCGCCGCTGTATTTCTCCGAATTGATGAGCGCGTTGAAAAAATGCGCCACGCGCAGTACGCACACCAACGTGTTGCAGCACCTCAGCGGTTACTTGAAACAGACCATCAGCGCTGAGGACAAGCAGGAAATTCAAGCGCTCATCGCCCAGTACCACCAGGGCATCGTGCCGCTGATCGTCCCCCTGACACTGCTCAAGCACCACTTTCGGCAGCATCCCGACCCGTATGTTGCGCTGCAGGTATACATGCAGCCGCACCCGGAAAATCTCAGCCTTCGCAACGCGATCTGAATCATGACCCTATCCGATGTACCCGCGCCCGGCAGCGAAGAAGCAACGCCTACCGAATGGCTGCCGATCCGTGAAGTTGCGCGCCAGACCGGCGTCAACGCCGTCACACTGCGCGCCTGGGAGCGCCGATACGGCCTGATCGTGCCGCACCGTACCGCCAAAGGGCATCGTCTCTACTCCGAAGAGCACATCCAGCGAGTGATGACGATTCTGACCTGGCTGAACCGCGGCGTGTCGGTCAGCCGTATCAAGAGCCTGATCGACAACGAACAGCCAGAACCTTCGGACCTGGGCGATGACTGGAGCGCGCTGCGTAGCAAGCTGCTACAGGCGATCGCTGAACTGGCGGAGCGCAGAGTCGACGATGTATTCAATCAGGCCATGTCGCTCTACCCGCCTCGCACGCTGTGCCAGCAGTTGCTGCTGCCGCTGTTGATCGAGCTGGAAAACCGCTGGCGGGGCAAATTCGGTGCGCAGCTGGAGCGGACCTTTTTCCATTCGTGGTTGCGCAGTAAGTTCGGCGCACGGATCTACCACAACAACCGCCAACTGAGCGGTGCACCGTTGTTGTTGATCAACCAGTCGGACGCCTCCTTCGAGCCCAATCTTTGGCTCACAGCCTGGCTGGTCAGCAGTGCCGATTGCCCGGTGGAAGTTTTCGACTGGCCGCTGCCGGCCGGGGAACTGGCGCTGGCGGCCGAATACCTCAAGCCG
>JARDZH010000346.1 GCA_029240955.1 Pseudomonas sp.
CTTCGGGGACCAGCGCCAGGCCTTTGGCTGCAATGGTGCTGGCATTGGCCTGTTCGATGTTCTCGTTGTCCAGCAGAATGCTGCCGCCGCTTGCGCGGTGCAGGCCAGCGAGGCATTGAAGGATGCTCGATTTGCCCGCGCCGTTTGCGCCGAGAATGGCCACCAGCTCGCCGGGGTTGACCAACAGGCTGACCTTGTCGACCACCGCCGAGGCGCCGTAGTCGATGACCAGATCCTTGACGTACAGACGTGCATCGCGGCTGCCATCCCAGTCGTGCGCGCGAGGCGTGGCCTGATAATCGGTCCCGCCCAGATACGCGGCGATCACCTGTGGGTTCTGACGTATGTCAGCCGGCAGGCCCGAGGCAATCGGTTTGCCGGCGTCCAGCACCAGCAAGTGCTCGGACACCGACATCACCAACGCCATGTCGTGCTCGACCAGGATCATCGTAAGGCCGAAGTTGGCCAGCTTGCGCAGCAACACTGCCAGGTCATCCGTGTCGCGACGACTCAGGCCCGCAGCCGGCTCATCCAGCAACAACACCGCAGGCGCAGTCGCCAGTGCCCGAGCGATTTCCACCAGACGGCGGTCGACGTGAGGCAGGTCTTCGGCAGCAATGTTCACTTCCCCGCGATAGCCGACCAGTGCCAGCAGGTCCAACGCCAGGCTGTGCTGTGCCTCGGTCGCGAGGCTGAAGGGCAGACCCAGCCGGCCTTTCTGCAGGGCGACCAGAACGTTGTCGAGCACGGACATTTCACCGAACAGCAGCGTCGTCTGGTACGTGCGGGCGACACCGGCCCGCGCGCTTTCCCACGCCGAGCGACCTGCCAGCGGCTGTTGCAGTTCGATCTGGCCGCTGTCGGGCGTGTAGAACCCGCTGATCATATTCAGAACCGTGGTTTTCCCCGCGCCGTTGGGGCCGATGATGCTGGTGATGCTGCCAGCGGGCGCATGCAGGCTGACGTTCTGCGCGGCTTGCACGCCGCCGAAGCGAATCCCGATATCGGTCACCCGCAAGCCTGAAGACGGGCCGCGGCTGCGTAAATGTGCGGCGATGCGGTGTTCATCAATGCGCGTTGGCGGCAGCAGGCGAGTCGGTTTGATCCAGCGCCGGGCGAGGGCGCCCAGCAGGCCGTTGGGCGCGATCCACAGCACGATCAGCAGGAGTACGGAAAAGATCAGCAGGCGGTACTCCGCAAAATCCGACAGCAGCTCCGGCACCAGCACGATCAACAAAGCACCGATCAGCGGCCCGAAGAGCATGCCGCTGCCGCCGACGATCACGGCCAGGACGAACAGAATGGACTGCGAGAACGGAAAGGATTCAGGGTTGATGAACATCAGCAAAGGTGCGAGCAGACCGCCCGCCAGCCCGGTAAGCGCTGCAGACAGTGCGAACGCGAGCGTCTTGCTGATGACCGGGTTGAAGCCCAGCGAGCGGGCGGCAATTTCCGATGCCTTCACCGCGCGCATGGCCTTGCCCCAACTGCTCTGGCTCAGGCGCTGGTAGAACAATAGCGCGCCGATCATCAGTGCAGCGGCCGACAGCGCCAGCAGAATCGCAGGGTCGAGGCCGGCGAACTCCGGCAGCGGAATCCCCATCAAGCCATTCGAACCGCCCGTTACGTCGCGCCATTCGATCAGGCTGTGATGCACCACGAAGGCAAAGGCGATGGTGATCATCGCCAGATAGGGCCCGCTGACCCGCAGCGCCGGAATCGCCAGCAGCGCACCGATCACCGCCGTGACCGCGCCCGCCGTTGGCAGGGCAAGCCACAACGGCCAGCCCGCCATGGTCAACAGTGCGGAAACGTAGGCGCCGATGGCGTAGAACGCGATATGCCCGAAGGAAATCTGCCCGCTCAGGCCGATCAGGATATTGAGGCCGACCCCGACCACCGCCGCCAGGGCGCAGAGCGTGAAAACCAGTAACGAGTAGCTGTCGAGCGTGAACGCCATGACACCGCAGGCTAATGCGAGCACGGCAATGACCGCCGGAGCAGCAAAGGATTTGAGGTTTTTCATACTTTGACGAGCGCCTTGCTGCCGAACAGACCGTTGGGACGAATCGCCAGTGCCACAATGACCAGCGCGAACGTGAATATCTGGGTGAACGCAGAACCGAAATACAAGGTGATCAAGGCTTCGGCCAGACCGAACAGCAACCCGGCAGCGAACACCCCGCCTGCGCTGCCGATGCCGCCAAGAATTGCGACCGCAAAGGCTTTCAGGCCGAACAGCATGCCCATCTCGGCGTTGACGCTGAACAGTGGCGCGATCAGCAGGCCCGCTACCGCTGCGAATACCGTGGACACAGCAAAGGCGATAGCGACTACCCGATTGACGTTGATGCCCATCAGCATCGCCGCGCGGGGATTCTGCACGCAGGCCTCAAGCACTTTGCCCAGCCGGGTGTAACGCCGCACCAGGTATAGAGCCAGCGCAATCGCCGCGCCCGCCAGCGGAATCAGCAATTGCAGCGCGCCGACATTGCTGCCGAACAGCTCTACATTCAGGTTCACCAGGCTGCTCTCGAACTGACGAGGCTCCTTGCCGAACGTGAACAACGCCAGGTTGTCCACGAGAATGCCGCCAGCCACCGTTGCCATCAGCCAGGCCTGTGAGCCGCGACTGTGGAAGGGCCGCACCAGCCAGCGCTCGATCGCAAGGCCATAAAGCGCGCAGAGGATCAAGGTCAGCGGCACGGCCAGCCACACCGACCAGCCCCACGTGATGCAGAACGTGTAGCCCAGTACTGCGCCGACCATCATCGCGCTGCCCTGGGCAAAGTTGACCGTGCGCGACACGACGTAGGTCAGGTGGAAACCCAGCGCCAGCAGGGCGTACATGCTGCCCAGCCCCAGGCCGGTGATGATGGCGGCGGTGAACATGGCTTACTCCTGGGACTTGATCGGTACGATCTGGTCGTTGACGAAATGAGTGAAGATGTAATCGTCAGGCCCCAGCGCATCATGTTTCGTCGCGGTGAACGGTTGCTTGTAATGCTTGATCAGGCCGTCGTAGTCGCTGATCGCGTAAAAGCCGTCGCGCACTGCAGTACCGCTCGTGCTACCGGCCTTGTCGATGGCTTGCGCGGCAAGGTGCAGCGCGTCGTAAGCATTCGCGATACCGACTGCCGGGGTCACATCGGCCAGACTCTTGATCTGCGGGTAAGCGGTTTTCAACGCTGCCAGCAGTGCGTCGCCCTTGGCGGTGTTGTGCTCGGTGAACACGTAAGTCTGGATAAAGTGCACCCGCGAAGCGTTCGGGCCGGCCAGCTCGCCGAAGCGACCACCGGCCGGACCCCAGTGAGACACCACCGGCACGTCCCAGCCCATACGGTCCAGAGACTTGACCACCTGAGCCGAAGGCCCCACGTTGCCGACCATCAGCAGCGTATCGGCACCGGCATTTTTCAAACGAGTCAGCTGTGGCACGACATCCAGGTCGCTGTCCTGAATGCGCTCGACGCCGGCATTGGCCAGGCCGCGTTTTTCCAGTGCACGTTTGAAACCGGCCTCGTTGGATTCGCCCCATGGATTGTTGATGAGGATCATGCCCGGCTTGTGCATGCCGTTATCGACGCCGTATTTCACCAGTGCCTCGTCCACCAGTTCATCGACCGCCGAGACGCGGAACACGTAATTGTCGGCAGCGCCGTTCTCGGTGATCTTGGTGCCCGCAGCCCAGATGCCCATGAACGGCACTTTCATCTGGTTGGCCAGCGGCACGATCGCCAGAGAAACCGGTGTATCCAGACCGCCAAACAGCACAGTGACTTTTTCACGCTGTACCAGCTCGCGCGCGGCCAGCATCCCTTTTGACGGGTTGCTTTCGTCATCGCGACGGACCAGTTCCAGCTGACGCCCCAGCACGCCGCCATTGGCGTTGACCTCGTTGATGGCCATGGTCAGTCCGCGCGTCAGGGCTTCGCCGGACTTGGCCGACTGGCCCGACAGGGCAGCCACCAGACCGACCTTGATGGGCGGCTCGGCCGCTTGCGCGCCGCCGAACATTGCCATGTTGAGTGTGACTGCCGAAGCCACTG
>JARDZH010000347.1 GCA_029240955.1 Pseudomonas sp.
GCGGTGCGCATGACCATCGCGGTCACCAGCGCGAACAACGACGCACCGGCCACCAGCAAGGCGTTGCGCTTTGCCACAGCTTCGCCCACGCCCAGTTGCGACAAGTAGCGCTGCATCCACAGGCAAACGCCGGCAAGCGCGAACAGCAAACCCAGCTCCAGCGGATTGAGCAGCGGAACGTAAGGCAGCGGCGCGGCCGAGCCGTCGCTGAAGATATTCGCCAGCCAGAACCACGCAAGCATCAGCGCCGCCATGGGTGCTGCAGCCCACACGCGGTATTCGCGCAAGTGAGTCGCGACGGGCCACGGCCATGTGCGCGGGTGGGTCATCGCCAGCAGATACAGGCTCGGCACCAGCGCCCAACCCAGCCAGCGCCAGGCATTGTGCTGCTCGGACACTTGCATCAGGCCAAACCGCAGCTCCAGTGCCAGCAGCGCGATCAGCAGCCAGCAACCCAGAACATGCGCAAGACTGGCGGCGACTCTCGGCAGCATTCCGTCCAGTTTGCGTAATGTCAGCAGGTGAACCGCGATTACCGCTGACCAGCCCAGCCAACCCCATTGCTCTGCCGGGTGATAGTCGAATCGCAGCGCGCAGAGCAGTACGACGCCGGCGGCCGGTGTGAGCGCAGTGCTCAAGACAGCAAGCTCGGGCCATTGCAGACGCAAGGCCGTGAACGCCCAGATCGCGGCGCTGGCGGCAGCGGCGATCAGCAGCAGCGTTGGCACCAGCGCGTCCGGTACGAACAGCATGACGCTGCAGATCACCGAAAACGCCCACCACGCCGCGCCCCAGGCCAACAGCCCTGCGGTTGCCAGTTTTGCATCGAGCAGCGTCAAGCCTTTGAAACGGTGCACGCACCACGCACTGGTCAAGGCGGCTACCGCCATGATCATCGGCGTCCAGTAATCGCCGTTGGCGTGCATCGAGCTGTACGACGTATCCAGCTGGCTGAGCAGAGTCGCGCCGGCGCCCAGTTGCAGCAGCAAACCGAAGCCGCGCGCCAACAGCCGCTGCTGACGCATGCCCAGCCAGAACACCGCTGCACCTTCGACCGCCCAGGCGCATGTGGTCCATTGCGAGCCCAGACCCAGCGGAATCGCCAGCGTGGCAAACACCACACCCAAGGCCAGACAGGTTTCCATCAGCAAGGTGGCCCGAATCGGCGCTCGGAGCGCCAGCACGTAGGCAATCCCTACGTAGATCAGCCCCAGGCCGAGCGCGCTGAAGGCCGCGCCAAACGGCAAGTGCTCCACCAGCGCATATTGCAGACCGAAACCGACGATGGGCGTGCCGAACAGCAGCGTGCCATCGACGTAGTCGCCGTGACGGGCCTGCCGCCACAGCGTGTCGGGTGTCTGATCGTCGGTCTGGTCGGCGGACTCCAGCAGCTTGCGACGGGCGAACATCAGGCCGATCGCCAGGTACATGAGGAAGAACAGAATCAGGAACGGTTCGGTGCTCCAGAAACTCTCGGGCGTGTAACTGTTGAGCCCCCACGCGAAGCCAATCCCGAAGGTGCCGAAGAACCCGATCAGGTTGAGTACGCGCCACGCCTTGAACCACGCAATGGCGAAGATGCCCGCGTTGAGCAGGGCGAAGTAACTGAACAGCGCCACATGACTGCCTTCGCCGGTCGACGCCAGCAGTGGCGCGGCGAAACCGCCCAGCGCGCCAGCGCACGCCATGGCAAGCGAGTTCTGGGTGACAGCAAGCACCCCCGAGAACGCGGTCACCGCCACCAGCAGCGCAAAGCCCATCGAAGGGTCGAGCAGCGGGTGCAGTTTCATCGCGGCGAACACCGTCAGGTACAACACGCCGACTCCGGCGCCCTGCAGCATCAATGCGTACTGGGTATTGCGCTGTCGCAGCCACCAGCCGAGTCCGAGCAGGCCCAGCGCACACGCGGCAACGGCGGCGTAACGCGCTTCGACCGGAATGACCATGCCTTCGGTGGCGTAACGCAGCAGGAACGCCAACCCCAGAAACAGCAGCACCACGCCGACGCGCAGCACGGTATTGCCGCCCAACAGCCAGCCTTTGGCGCTGGCGACGGCTCGGTCGAACAGGTTTGGAGTGGCCGTAGCAGGGGTCGGGATAGCAGGCGTTGGCCGGTCTGGCCAAGCGGGTTTGGCGGTTGGGGCTGCGGTCGGCTCGGCGTCCGGGAGATCCCAGATCAGCTCAGGGCCGTCGGTTTGCGTGGCAATCACAACCGCATCGGCCGGCAATGGCGTGATGTCTTGCGCGGGTTCGGCAGGTTGCAGGTCGGGCGCGGCAGGGGATTCGAGAAGACTCAGCCGTTGCTGCAGCGATTCCAGGGATTGGCGAGTGGTTTGCAGCTCGCGTGCTTGCTCAAGCGCTTGCTTGCGCAGCGACGACATGCGGATGCCGATCCAGATCGCCCAGCCAATGGCGGCACCGACGAGCAGGCCTTCCCAGCCGTCGTAATTGACGAGAAAACCAAGCACAGCTCCGCCCACCACCAGACAAATCCATAGCACGCGACGACATCCTTTTCGATGTGTGAAGGGTTATGGATGCGGAGTATATAGAGGTGTCGAGACAGGAAACAGAACAGGATATTCGCGGCTAAAGCCGCTCCCACAGAAATCGCAGATACCTTGTAGGAGTGGCTTCAGCCGCGAAGACGTTGGAGCAGGCGACACAGGTGTATCGCCTTTGGGTTCAATCCAGTGCGTTCCAGATTTCACCCGCGTACTCGCGGATGGTGCGGTCGGAGGAGAACCAGCCCATGCGTGCGGTGTTGAGCACTGCCGAGCGCCACCAGGCCTTGGAGTCATGCCAGCGTTCCTCGACCTTGGCCTGAGCGGCCCAGTACGAGTCGAAGTCGGCGCAGACCAGAAAGCGGTCGTAAGCCAGCAGTTGATCCACCAGACCCGCATAGCGGTTCGGATCGTCCGGCGAGAACACGCCGCCGCGGATCGCCATCAAGACGTCATTCAGGCGCGGAGACGCAGCGACGTCAGCCAGAGCACTGAAATCACCCGCCTGCTTGCGAGCCTCGACCTGCTGCGACGTCATGCCGAAGATGAACATGTGTTCCTGACCGACCTGCTCGCTCATCTCCACGTTGGCGCCGTCCAGCGTACCGATGGTCAGCGCGCCGTTGAGGCCGAACTTCATGTTACTGGTGCCCGATGCCTCAAGGCCCGCCGTGGAAATCTGCTCCGACAGGTCGGCCGCCGGAATGATGCTCTCGGCCAGGCTGACGTTGTAGTTGGGCATGAACACCACTTTGAGCAGGCCACGCACGGTCGGGTCGTTGTTCACGGTACGGGCGATGTCGTTGGCGAGCTTGATGATCAGCTTGGCCGAGTGATAACTGGCCGCCGCCTTGCCCGCGAAGATCTTCACGCGCGGCACCCAGTCGGTCCCCGGCTCGGCGCGAATCGCCTGATACAGAGCAACGGTGTGGAACAGGTTCAGCAACTGGCGCTTGTATTCGTGAATACGTTTGACCTGCACGTCGAACATCGCAGCCGGGTTGACCGTGATGCCCAGCCGCTCATGAATGATCGCCGCCAGCGCACGCTTGCTGTGCAGACGTTGATCGGCGAACTGCTTGCGGAACGAACTCTTCTCGGCAAAAGGCTCCAGCTCGATCAGCTTGGTCTCGACGTTGTCCAGCACCTCCGGCCCAAGCGCCTCGACCAGCATGTCGGTCAGTCGTGGGTTGGCCTGGAACAGCCAGCGGCGGAACGTGATCCCGTTGGTCTTGTTGTTGATCCGCTCGGGATAGAGTTTGTGCAGTTCGGCGAAAACCGTCTTGCGCATCAGCTGGGTGTGCAGCGCAGACACGCCATTGACGCTGTGGGAACCGAGAAACGCCAGGTTGCCCATACGCACCCGGCGGCCGTTGTCTTCTTCGATCAACGACACCGCACGCAGCACGTCGAAATCGTGAATGCCTTTGGCGCGGAGTGTGTCGATGTGTTGGGCGTTGATCAGGTAAATGATCTGCATGTGACGCGGCAGCATGCGTTCCATCAGGCCGACCGACCAGGTTTCCAGCGCTTCGGGCAGCAG
>JARDZH010000348.1 GCA_029240955.1 Pseudomonas sp.
TTGAGCTACATCCGCGACGCAGCGCTCCCCGCCGTCGCCAGAGGCACAGAGTGGCACTGGACCCTGCGGCTCAAAACCAGCCCGGAACAAGTGATCGGCAACATCAGCCTGATGACCGAGCCCGGCAACAACCGCGGCTTCTGGCTGCATCCCGATTGGCAGGGTCGCGGGTACATGAGCGAAGCCTGTAAGGTCATCAATCGGCAGTGGTTCGAGGTGATGGGACAGCCCTTGATGCAAGTCCCCAAAGCCGCGCAGAACAGTGCGTCGAAGCGGATTTCCATGAAGGAAGGCATGCGACTGGTCGCCACCCGCGAGGACGAATTTGTGGGTGGGAAGATGATGACGGAGATTTGGGAGATGACGAAGGAAGAGTGGCTGACACAAAATCCTCGCCGCTAACGCCACTCCTACTTAGGCCGTGCTCGGCAGCAATCCCACAAACTGGCGCGTTTTTGTGGGAGTGGCTTTAGCCGCGAAGACGCCAGTACAGTCATGCATCTCTATCGTCTGACACCCAATCGTCGCGGGCAAGCGCGCTCCTACACGACGGTGCAGCAGTTCATTCGCGCCATACCTGTGGGAGCCAGCTTGCTGGCGAGAGGCCGGTACATCCGACGCATCTGTATCGCCCGACACTTCGTTCTCGCGGGCAAGCGCGCTCCTACAGGCTCGCCGTCACCCAGCCCCAAACTGCTGCCGGTACTGGTTCGGCGTCACACCAATCCGCTCGCAAAACACTTTCCGCATATACCGCGCACTGCCGAACCCGCAGCGGGTGGCGATGGTTTTGAGGGGGAGATCCGTTCCTTCCAGCAACCGGCGAGCGTGGTCGATGCGCGCGTTCTGCACAAACTGCATTGGCGTCAGTTTTACTTCTCGCTGAAACGCCCGGGCAAAGTTGCGCGGGCTCATCGCAACCATGTCGGCCATGCTCTGCACCGTAAACGCCTGCTCGATATGGTCGACGATATATGCCTGCACTTTCGCAATCGACGAGCCATCCCGAGGCACCGCCGCCAGCAGCGGTCCGTATTGCGCCTGGCCGCCCTGACGCTTCATCACCACCAACAGAACCTTGGCGACTTCCAGGGCAACTTCTTTCCCATGATCTTCGGCCACGATCGCCAGCGCCATGTCGATGCCGGCCGTGATGCCTCCCGAAGTAATCAGGTTACGGTCGATGACATAGATCTGCTCAGTTTCAACCTTCAATTGCGGATAGCGCTGCGCAAGCCGGTCCACATAATTCCAGTGGGTCGTGCATCGGTAACCGTCCAGCAGGCCCGCCTGACCCAGCAGAAATACGCCCGTGCAAATGGCACCAAAGCGTTTTGCGCTCCGCGTTGCCTCAGGCAGCCACGCCTGGATATCCGGATGAGGCACGTCGTAAGCGCCGGGGCCGCCGGGAACCAGCAGCAGATCGACGCTGGATGGAGCCTCCGCTAGTGAATAATCCGCCATGACCCGCAGCCCGCACGAACTGCGCACCAAGCCATTTCCCGCGGCGAATGTCAGCAGTCGATAGCGACGATCTTCCGGCAAAAAGCGGTTGGCAACTGCGAAGGTGTCCATGGGACCCGTTGCGTCGAGCATGAGGACGCCATCAAAAAGAACCATCGCTATCGTCTTCAACGCCTTGCCGTCCTGCATGTTTCTGTCGCCCGCGTGTGAGCCTGTCCTGACAGGTTCCGACGTCAGTTCAGCGCTCAATTGGATAGGAAAGGAGTCGTACGATCACCGTTTGAGGGAAAAATACCATTTATTTTGACCAAAATGGCCCCGGTCGATTCTTGTGCGAGAAATTTCACATTGCAGAATTCGCGCCTGCCGCGCCTGAAATACAAAAACGCCCGATGCAGTGCATCGGGCGCTCAAGTGTGGAGCAGCGGTATTAATCGAATGCGGCCAGCCGCCTTATTCGTTGATCGGCAAAGTGAATCTCATACGGCAACCGCCGCACGGGGAAGTCTCTGCATATAAGTCGCCGCCATGTGCCTGCACCACTGAGTTGCAGATCGCCAAACCCATGCCGAGGCCTTGGGTTTTAGTCGAATAGAACGCCCCGAAGATCTTGTCGCGTTCATCGGCGGGAATGCCGGGCCCGTTGTCGTCGACGCAGACCTCTATATTTGCTCCGGCTTTTCTCGAAGTAATTCGCAGCGCGCCGTCGCCGGTCCGGAATCCGGACAAAGCCTCCAGCGCGTTCATGAGCAAGTTATAAACCAGCTGTTGAAGTTGAACTTGATCCGCCATCACCAACGCTGCCGCGTCCAGATTCGTGTCCAGCTTGACGGCGTGTTTGACGACTTCGGTGGAGGTAAGCCGCACGACTTCCAGAATGACGTCGTCCAGATCGATCGACTTGAGCTGCGCGGGCGCTTGCTTGGCCAGTGAACGCAAAGCCTCAACGATTCCGGCAGCCCGTTCGCTGTCTGCGCGGATATCCTCAAGTCCCGCGATTGCCTCGTCCAGATCAGGGCTTTCACGTTTCAGCCAGCGAAGGCTCGCCGCTGCGTTCGACGTAATGCCCAGCAATGGCTGACTAATCTCGTGAGCAATCGAGGCCGACAGCTCGCCCATGATCTGCAAGTGAGAGCTGCGGGCCAGCTCAGCGCGCGAGCGGCGCAGTTCTTCTTCCATCTGCGCTTTGATCTGGTTGTCTTCAGCCAGCCTTGTAAACAGCTTCGCTGCTTGTAGGGAAACAGCTGCCTGGGACGCCAGAATCTCCAGCATCGCCAGCCGCTGCGAGCTGAACAGATTCGGCACCCTGCGATTTTCGAGGTAAACGAGGCCGATCAACACGCCCTGTTTGACCAAAGGCAGGCAAAGTACCGACCGGGCATTACGTTGGTGCAACTCGCTTCGGAATGCTTCGGGACATTCCTGCAAAGCGTCATGCAAAACGAAGTTTGTCTTGGTGCGCATCGTCGCGTTTAGCACCGACCTTGGCGCTTGCGTCAGAAACTTCTGGCAGTTCTCGGTGGTAACGCGCAGGCCGTCGCCATCGATATCAGCGATAGAGGCCATCTGAAACTCAGCGCCGCTGACGATCAGCAAAGCACCATGATCGGCGCCAGAGTGCTGCATCAAATGGCTCATCAACGTCTGGATCAGCCGCTCCAGCAGAACTTCTTCTGAAAGCGCCCGAGCCGCTTCGATGCCGACTTCCAGGTCCAGTTTCGCCTGCGAGGTGCTTCGGAAAGTCTCTTGAACAGGCTGGATGCGCAGAAACGGGTGAAGCGTTTCGAGCTGCCGGACTTTGCCGTTCGCGCCCCAGATGTGGAAACAGTCCCTCGCTACTCGCAAGTGCAAGTTGGCGCCCGATATCAGGCCGCTGGGAATACACACCTCAGCCAACTGCTCGTGCGCCAACGCTTGCTCATGAATGAAACCCGCAGCGGCGGCAGCAATCTGCGCCTGATCGAAACAACGAATCGCTGCCAGACCGTCGCCGTTCAACTTCGCAATCACACCTTCGATAAGCAGCAGCTTGTTGCGGAAAGTGGCGGGATTGATAGTGGCCCAGCTCATGAAACGGTCACGGTGGCGATGCAGCGTTTCGAGCTTTTCTGCCGTCGTGCCCGGCGCTTCGGGGCTGCCCAGCGTCAGGCCGTAGAACAGATAGAAGTCGGATAAGTTGATGTGAGCCGGTGCCGACCAGACGATCTTTTGAATGTCCTGAAATTGACGCAGCGCGTAAGGAATGTTGCCGAGGTAGAACGCCGCCATCCCCGAATAAAGCCAGGAATAGAAGAGGGCGGTGCTGGACGTCCTCGCGTCGTACAAAACCACTTGGGTAACGGCCGGTATCGTTGCAAGCCCGCCGGAAAGCTCGCGAACGAAGCCTTCCTGCGCTACCAGGATCTTTTCGACATCGGCGTAATCGTACTGGCGAACCACCTTGAGGCCGCGCTCGACCAGTTCGGCGACTTCCTGCAAATGGTCGCCCATGATAAGCGAGTCCGAAACCAAGTGATTGCAGGCGTAACACGCCATCGCGAGGTCGCCGCTCAAGTGGCCAGAGTCGAAAGCTTCGTTCGC
>JARDZH010000349.1 GCA_029240955.1 Pseudomonas sp.
GCCCTGAATCGCTGTTAACCTCTTCGATTTAGCGACGTTGATTTCACGCTCCTGGATCTGCGTCTTGTTTAGCCGCTGCGACTGCAGCGGCTTTTTTTATGGCACGGTGTCAGCCCCGCCAGGCGCGCCCTTTCGGAATCTTGCCTTCCTTCTCCTGGGCGATCATTTTCAGCATCTCCGGGCTGTCGCCGGAATTGGCGAAGGCGTAGAGGTTCTGGATCACGTGGATGGTCCTCACGTAATCAGGCATCAATGCCTTGGCGTATGGATCGCCGGACAGAGACTTTTCCTGCATGCGCGCAATACGGTTAGCGAAAAAATCGATTGCATTCAACTGCTTATCGGCGTCGACGACATGGCCGTCCTTGTCGAATTCTTCGCCAGCGCTGTTCATCAGTTCAGCGGTGAGGTTGTCGATGAAGCCGCTCTTGAACAGCAGCGCGCCGGCCCGGGCCAGTTCACGCGGAGTGATCTGCTCAGGATTGAAGTTTTTGAACAGCGGCTTCATGCGCCGCTTTTCCATCTCGACGGAGTTGAGCGCAATAGCGTTGTTACCGATCTCGCGAAGAATCTGTGACGCATGCACGGTTGGCTTTTGCGGCTCGACCAACTTGCTGCGCATCTTGACGTTGACGGGCGGCAAGTCGCCCCACATAAGTTTCGGCATGTTCTGTCCCTGACCTTGGTTATATCGAAGGTACTATCGGGACAGAATCCTGAGAGTTTATAGCCAGCTCGCTCTTCAGATAAAATCAAGAGCGATCCTACGTACTGCTTACATACTTCCTACAACGCGAGCTGTAGCTCATGAGTGCCGCTGGCGCGAACTTGAACACACTTTCATCAGGCGGACGGCGGACGTCAGCCCAGCAGCTTGATGAAGTCAGCAAGCCAGGGCTCGGCGTCGGTTTCAGGCGTGACACTTTCGCTTCCGTCCAGGCGCAGCATGTCCTGCACTTCATTGACGCCAAGCTCGGCAAACAACTCGCGAAGCTGCTCGCCGCCGCCGCAGAAGGTATCGCCGTAACTCGCATCGCCCAACGCGATCACACCGCCGGGCAAACCGCGCAGTACACCAGGCAACTGGTCGCGCAGCTCGGAGTAGATCGAATAGATGTTATCGGGCAACTCGCCCATGCCGGTCGTCGAGGTCACGGCCAGCATCGCCTGAGGTGCGAACTCCAGCAGTTGCTTCAGCGTAATACGAGGGTTGTGGAGAACCTCGTGGCCTGCATCGCGCAGAATGGCTGCAGCATGACGGGCGACTTCTTCGGCCGAGCCATAGACTGAACCGGAAATGATGGCGACTCTCATGACGACCTCTTGGGCAGCTTTAACAGCGCGACAGTATGCCCTATCGGCTAGAATGCACACTTCGGATTTTTTCAGGAGGCCAGGTCCAGGATGATCAACGCTAAACTGCTGCAGCTGGTAGTCGACGCTTCAAGCGATGGAATCGTCGTTGCGGAACAGGAAGGCGACGACAATATTCTGATCTATGCGAACAAGGCGTTCACCGAACTCACCGGCTATGCGAGTGAAGACATTCTCTATCGTGATTGCCGTTTTCTGCAGGGCGATGATCGTGAGCAGCCCGCCTTGAGTGCGATCCGCCAGGCCATCGCCAACGGCGAACACAGCCGCCAGGTGCTGCGCAACTATCGCAAGGACGGCAGCCTGTTCTGGAACGAACTGTCGATTACGCCAGTGCGTAACGATGCGAACAAACTGATGTACTACATTGGTATTCAGAAAGACGTAACGGCGCAAGTGCGTACCGAGGAGCGCATTCGGGAGCTGGAAAATGCCCTGGCGGCCGCTGAGGCCAGAATTGCCGAATTGAGCAAATGATTTTTCCGACGGAACCGGACCACAATATTGCGGTCATTCTCCTCACCCGCCGACCCGCACGAGTGACTTCATGTACCCCGACTCACTGCTGACCCAGGCTGAACTGGATTTCATCCAGAGCATGCAGCACAACCCCAGGCTGAACGTACGTGACAGTACGCGCAGCATGCTGGTCAACGGCGGCGTGCAGGTCCAGGATTTGCTGACGCGGCTGGCGGCCCACGAACAGGTCACCATTCACGCCCAGTTCAAGAACCAGCAGATGAATTTTCCGCTGCATCTGGTCGAGGACGAATTCCACGCGCTGCATCTGGAACTGGGTGCACCCAGCATCTATGAAGAAGGTCCGCAGATCCGCCCATGGCGACTGATCCTGCCTGAGCCGATTCCGCTGGAAACCGAAAAAGGCGCGCTCACTGCGCTGTGGGCCCACGAGATTTCCTTCAAGGGCGTTCTGCTGGAGCTGCGCAAACCGGGGAAGTTTCCCAAGCAGTTTTCAGCCTGGTTCAACCCGGTCGGCACGGCACCGATCTCGATGCGCGGCCGGCTGGAGCGCATCACCGAAAAAGGTCTGGGCGCTTACCGCCTCAGCCAGCACAACAAGGACGACGCCGAGCGGCTTCGCCAGTACATCCTGCAACAGCACCAGCGCATGCACCCCGCCTTGCATCGTTCGTCAGAGGTCTGATCAGGTATCCATGCGCCCGGCCATGAACTGCTGCAGAAGCTGTTGCATCGAGCGGCCGTCGCTGCCCAGGCACGCGATCGTCGAGCCGTTGAGCTGATCTTCAGCCAGATGCGACGCTTCACCGGCAAGCAGCAACGGGCAATCGATCGCCAGCGCCAGCCGGCTCAGGCGACGCGGCAGGTCGGGTGACGGCGAATAGTTGGAGAACAGCACCAGTGCTTGCGGCTGCACTTTGTCGCAGATCAGGCTCAGTTCTTCGATGGGCTGACCTAGCGCAAGCACCTGAATGCCGATATCGGCGCTGCCCATCAAAAGGCCCGCGACCCAAAGCTCCAGCTCGCGGCATTGCTCAGGAAGCCCGGCGAGCAAGACCCGCTCACGGCTGGCGTCGCTGGCAAGTTGCAAACGCTGAAGCGTGCGTGCGCGCAGGAATGAATCCAGAAACAACCACTCGCTGGTCCGGCCGAATTCGCTCTGGTGCACCAACAGTTCACGCCAGAGCGGCATGAAGATGTCTTCGAACACCACTGCCAGCGTGTAGCTCGCGAAAATCTGCCCATAAAGTTGTTCGAGACGGCGCTCATCGAAGGCGGCGATTGCCCTGCGCAACTGGGTCTGCCATTGGGTCCAGTCGCCCCGCGCCGCCAGGTTTTCTACCCGAACCGGCTCACTGCTGGAAATGTCGGCCCTGGCCAGAATCTTCCCGACCTTGCTCACCGCCACGCCCCGCTCGATCCAGCCGAGAATGCTGCGCACGGCCTCGATGTCGGCCTGCGAGTACAGTCTGTGGCCGCTGTCGGTGCGGGTCGGCTGGATCAGACCGTAGCGGCGCTCCCACGCGCGAAGCGTGACCGGATTGATGCCGGTCATGCGCGAGACTTCCCGAATCGGAAACAGCTCTTGGTGCTCGAAGAGTGATTTTGGGTCGGCGCCTGCAATCGGGCCGTCAGTGGATTGGGTCATGACCTTCCAACACATCTGGTTTGATGCGCGCATTGTACTGTCATCGACGCGCGTGAAACAAAAAGAAAGCCGACGAACCGGGCATCAAAAGGCTGGGTGCGCTGTCTGAATTCGGGAATAATCCTTGCTTGCCTTTGCATGAAGCTGACGCGGCCCACCACCCGGTGCCGTGCCATGCGACCTCCCTACCCTGGAGGCTCGCGGTTTTTCGGAGATACACAATGTCTACCTCACCCGTAACCTTGATGGTTGCCCGCCGTGTTGCCCGCGGCCGCTACCAGGAAATGCTGGCCTGGCTGCACGAAGGCGAACAACTGGCCACCGATTTCCCCGGCTACCTGGGCTCAGGTGTGCTGGCACCGCCGCCCGGCGGCGACGAATTCCAGATCATTTTCCGTTTTGCCGACGAGCAGACCATGCACGCCTGGGAGCACTCCGCCTCCAGACGCTCCTGGTTGGTGCGCGGCAGCGGCCTTTTTGCGCAACCGTCTGAGCGCAGAGTCAGCGGTATCGACGGTTGGTTTGGCGCTGCCGATCAACG
>JARDZH010000350.1 GCA_029240955.1 Pseudomonas sp.
TCGATGTGCTGCTCGAGCTTGGGGATCAGGCGGTTGATTTCGGTGTACAGACGGGAGCTGTCTTCAGCCTGACCGGAAATGATCAGCGGCGTACGGGCTTCGTCGATCAGAATCGAGTCGACTTCGTCGATCACGGCAAAGTTGAGTTCGCGCTGGAACTTGTCGTCCATGCTGAACGCCATGTTGTCGCGCAGGTAATCGAAACCGAATTCGTTGTTGGTGCCGTACGTGATGTCGGCGGCGTACGCGGCGCGCTTCTCTTCAGGCGGCTGGAACGGCGTGACGATACCTACGGTCAGGCCGAGGAATTCGTACAGCGGGCGCATCCAGTTGGCGTCGCGACGCGCCAGGTAGTCGTTGACCGTTACAACGTGCACGCCCTTGCCGGACAGCGCGTTGAGGTACACGGCCAGGGTCGCTACCAGGGTCTTGCCTTCACCGGTACGCATTTCGGCGATCTGGCCTTCATGCAGGGTCATGCCGCCGATCAACTGTACGTCGAAGTGACGCATGCCCATGATGCGCTTGCCCGCTTCACGAGCGACGGCAAAGGCTTCCGGCAGAAGCTGGTCGAGGGTCTCGCCTTTGGCTATGCGGGCCTTGAACTCGGAGGTCTTGGCGCGCAGTTGCTCGTCCGTGAGGGCCAACATTTGCTCTTCGAAGGCATTGACGATCTGTACCGTCTTGAGCATGCGTTTGACTTCACGCTCGTTCTTGCTTCCAAAAAGTTTTTTTAACAAAGGCGCAAACATATCGACAGGATCTTCCACACATAGTAATGGAGGGCGGCCCCGTGAGTCGCCCGTGCAGCCACGAGGCTGCATGCGAACGAGCATTCTACCCGGAAACGGTGGTGAGGAAAGTGGCGTTAATCCACGATACTGGCACAGCGCTGTGACGGGGCAGACCTGTTATGGGGCCAAATTTCAGCACTTCAACCTCTAAGGTGTTGAAGCGATTCAGGATTTGCCTATGAAAGCACGGAAACGGCCTGTGACACAGCGCCGCGAACGCTTTCTGTTAAGATACCGCTCTTGTCACCCCAGGCATCGCACCTCATGGCCTTTCGTCCTCTCAATGCCCGCGCCCCCGCTGTTCTGCTGCGCGACGCCAAGCCGCTCAAAGCCATCTTCCGTCAGGCCGAACGTCTGGGACACCTGCAACGTCTGCTCGAAAGCCAGCTGCAACCCGCCGCCCGGGAACATTGCCATGTCGCCTCATGGCGCGAAGGCTGTCTGCTGTTGATTGTCACGGACGGTCATTGGGCCACTCGCCTGCGCTATCAGCAGAAACGTTTGCACCGCCAATTGCTGGCCTTCGACGAGTTCTACAACCTCACCCGAATCATTTTCAAAGTGCAGCCGCCCACCGTGCAGAGTGCGACGGCCGGGCATACCATCGATCTGTCGCCGGTGGCTGCCGAAAATATCCAGGCCACCGCCGAAGGCATCACGGACCCGAACCTGCGCGCCGCGCTGGAACGCCTGGCCAGCCACGGACGCAACAAGCCATAACCCTTCGATCAGCGCTTGCCCAGTGTTGTTTCGAATGTGGTCTCGCCGGCCTTGAGCACACCTGCCTGAATCAGCAAGGGCGTCACGCTTGCTTCCGGCTCGACCTTGCCCCTAATGATTGTCCGGCGCGCAAACGGCTCGAACCGGGCGTCGAACTGATGCTCACCGTCACGCCGCACATCGGCCAGCAGCCGCAGCGTGTCGCTGCAGTCCACTGTCAGTCTGGCGTTGCCCAGCACCATCATCCAGGGTGACAGCAGCGCCATGTTTTCGCCGCTCAGCGCACCCTCGCTGGACGTGCATCGCGAGCCACGCCCTTTGATCTGAATCCGGCCTCGCCAATGGCCGTCCAGCGAATAGCTCGCAGGCGGCGTCGCCATCGCCGCGCCCGGAAGCAGATCGGCTTGCCAGCTCCAGGGCCAGCCGCTGATCGACAACCCCCAGGCCTGCTGTTGAAACCCGCCGTCCAGTTGCGCCTCGCCCAGCCAGGGGCGCAGCTTCCACGCCAGCGGCCCGACCGGCCCGGCTTGTTCCGCGCGCCCGTTCCACAAGGTGCCGCTGATGATGTGCGGCTCCCAGCCTGCAGGCCAGTACACCAGTCGTGCGATGAGCGCGGCTGGCAGGTTCCACAGCAGCGTTGCGAAGAAGACTGCCAGCGCGATTGCCCAGAGTTTGCGCGTCACGGGCGTGCTCCCCCACGGCCGACGTCCAGGCTGAAGATCATCGCCTGATGACCTTGCTCAAGGCTCCAGCGCAACGGCCTGCCGCCCTGCTCCTGAACGCTGCGCATCAGTTGCGCCAAGGGTTCGGCGGTACTCAGCTCGCCGCGTAACAGCCAGATGTCTCCACGCTGCTCGACCTTGGTCAGCACCACGCCCCGCGCGCTGGCCAGCGCTTGCCAGTATTGCTGAGAAAAGTCCGGCCCCGGCGCCAGCGTCTGCGCCTGTCGGGCCAGGGCCGGCCACTGGCTGATGTCCTTGATCAGCGTGACCAGAGGGCGGCCGATCAGCACGAGCAGCAAGGTCAGTACGATCACCCAACCGGCCAGAAGCGTGTAGCGGCGTGTCGGCGGCAGCGCATCGAAAGCGACCGCCGCGCGTTGAATCATGGCTTTCATGGTTGAGCCCCTAGATCGAAATGCACGGTCAGCAATGAGGCCTTGTCGTCGGGTTCGACACTGGCGACCGCGCCGACTGCCTTGCCCATTGCCTGCCAATGGCTCAGCGCCGGTGCCTGCACGCTGCCGTTAAGCACCAGCCGCCAGCTGCGGCCGTCGAACGTGATGCCCGACACGCCCCAGCCCTGTTGCGAAGCGAGCCAGTCCGACACTGCCATCTCCAATTCCGCAACCTGCTGCTGACGGCTGCGCCAGTCAGTCTGTTGCGCCTGCAAGCGGGCCAGCGCTCGCGTGGCCTGCTGAACGTTGGTGACCGGTCCGGTGACGACTTCGACCTGAGATTTCCAGCCCGGCAGCTGTTGCCAGAACTGCACCGCCAGCACAGCCCCCCAACATAACGCCAGCCCCGTACAGAGCCCGGCGAGCCGACGCTGGGTACGGGAAAACAATGCCGGCCTTCGCGATGTTTTTATACGCCGCCCGCGGGCGTTTTCCAGCAGGTTCGGCAACCGGTCGAGCGGAGCCCACTGCGCTGGCCATTCTCCAGACATTTCGTCGCTCGGCGGCTGCCAGCCGTCGGGCAGCTCCCCCAATACAGGCGGCCAGGTCAGCCAGTGTTGAGCGCCGTTGTCGCCGCCTTTGATCAGGCAGCTGTCCGCGCTGCGATGCCAATGCAGAAGCTGCCCGGCCGGTTGTGGCGGCAACAATTGCTGCTCGGCCCAGAGGCGGACTGGCGAGATGTCCTGGGCTTCGCAATCAGTGAGCCAGCCGTTGATCCTGGCCCGCTCCATAGCCAGCAATTCCATATGCCCGGCTGTGCGCGCCAGGCAACTGACCTGTACCTGATCGGCTGGCTGTTGCAGCACTTCTTCCAACAACATCGGCCACTCATGGCGCTTGAGCCCGGGCGGTGCCGACACCTGAAAATGGCTGCACGCCGCTGCGGGAATGATCAGCGCGATGTTGTCCTGCAATGCGTCGGCGGGTGGCGGCCAAGCGCCGGACACATCAAGCGGTTGCCGGCACCACTGCCACTCACCCGAGTCCTGAACAGGCGGGCGCACCAGCAACCAGTGGCCGGTTCCGCGCCGCGCTGCACGCCAGCGTTCAAGCATCATGTCGGGCCGCTTCACGGGCGGGTGTCGGGCAAAGCGAAGGTACACACATAAGGCACTCCATGACGCTCGAATTCGAGTCGCACGCCGCGATTGGGCTGAGCCGCGACCGTTGAAGGGAACGCCAGCCAGCGGTTCCCCTGATAAAAACTCACTTGCAACCTGTCCACCGTGTCCAGGCTTTCCCGGTTCACCCAGCGTGGTTCGCCCGGCGCGTAGAGATCCGCCGAGGTCGCCAGGCTCAGGCGCCGCTCGCCGGGGTTGAACGTCAACCGTTGACGCTCAAGACGCG
>JARDZH010000351.1 GCA_029240955.1 Pseudomonas sp.
CCAAGGTCCGCATTGATGGTCGTCTCCTTGGCGTGATAGTTGACGAAGTACAGGCCGAATTCGGTCGAGTTGAGCTCTTCGGCCATGTAGCGCATTGCGATGCCGTACTGGCCGTCGTTGCGCGCGTTGATGTCCGGCCCGATGCTCGCGGCCTTGAGATTGCCCGCCTTGTCGACGCGCCCTGCGCCCTGCAGACCGCCGACTCCGGCAGCGCTCAGACCTTGGTACAACCCGGTGACCGGCGCCAGCGCAGGCACCGGCGCATAAGCGGTGTTGCCGCCCGCCGCGAACAGATCGGTCTCGGAGAAATAGGTCCCGACGGGATCGACCTGGGTTTCCTTCCAGTTGAACTGATAGAAGGTTTCCACCGACAGGGCGTCGGTCAGGCCGACGTTGAAACTCAGCGCCTCGACGGGCACCAGCACTTCCTTGAGTTCAGAGCCCGGCAGCCGAAAACTTGCGGCGTTGATCGGGTTGGTGGTGTTCACGCCGCCCCGGTAGAACAGCCCTTCCCCCCAGTTGAACACCTGCCGACCGAGACGCGCGTCCAGCGGCGCCCCGGCGACATCCCAGTTGCCGCGAACATAGGCGTCGAGGATCTCCACGTCGTGCCCGGCGCTGTCGCGAGTCGCACGCGTAAACGAGCTGTTTTTCGGAGCGTTCTGGCTGGGCTGTGCTGGCAGATAATGGTCGTCGAAGTTATTGCGCTTATCCATGATCTGCGTGTCATAAAAAGCAGACCCACGAATGAATAATCCATAGTTCATGTAGGAAAGTTCTAACTCACTTGTAAGCTTGAACACTTCCGATACCAGTCCCGTATCGAAGTTTCGATTGCCGTCATTGGTATTCACGTCGTCATTGCGCTTGTCCTGTCCCTGTACGCGCCACATCTGTTCGTAGGATACGGTCGTGTCCAGCGCGCCCTTGATCTGGTCGTCCGCCAGGCTCAGCTCGACCGCCTGTGCGCTGCCCGCCAGCCACGGCAGAAGCCCTGCTGCCAGAAGGCCCGCCACCCTCGCACGGCTGTGGCCCGATGCATCGTCGGATGTAGTGATCATGGTGTCAGCTCCTTGCTGTTTTTATTGGTATTTGTACCCGGACACTGAACAACAGAACGAACTGTAAGACTAGAAACCCTAACTTGTAGGAAGTTTCTAGATTTGGTCCCTATATCAAATCACGCGCACAGATTCGCTGCTGTCGAACAGGAGTATCACCGGAGAGCGGCAAGTATAACGACAACTTGAACAGCGGCAATGAGCAATAAGTGCGTACAACACTCGCGTGTTAAATATTCAGCAATCTCCAGCTTCTATATATCGCAAACATGGACTGCCGACGGCAGTTGGACGACCAGGGCTGCAACAATCGGCAAAACAGTGGGAGACGATGCGGTGAGCGTATCCGGTGTCGGGCTGGCCTCGGCCTTGAGGATGCTCGCGCCGCCGCTCAGTCGATCACGACATGCGGCAGGAATCGGCTGCTGTCCTTGGTGATCAGGCTGTCGTCCTCGCGAATGCCGATGCCCGAGGCAAGGTCGCCAACGACCCAGGAACCGATCAGGGTGTAGCTGTCGCCAAAGCGCGGCAGCGGGGAATATTGCTGGAGGATGTAAGGCGCGTCGGTGTACGGCCCGTCCACCGCGATCAGCTCATCGCCGGGCGTGCGCATCTCGATATTAGCGCCTTCACGGGAAAAGTAGGGTTTGCGCACCCAGCCTTTAGGCAGCGGCTGGCGAGGATCGGGGTCGACCTGCGCCGGCAGCAGGTTCGGATGACCTTCGTTGAACTGCCACAACAACGGCAGAATGCCCTTGTTACTGAGGATCGCCTTCCAGGCAGGTTCGACGAACTGCGTGCCGCTGCTCGCTACATGCCTGCCGAATGGTTCGTGGAAGATGTGCTCCCAGGCGTGCAGCTTGAACAGCCGCTCGATCCAGCGACCGTCCAGGTCGACGAACCTGCCCTGGTCGTCCAGGCCGATATCTTCGATATCGATGTGCCTGGCGTCGATCCCGACGTGTGCAGCCATGCGCCGCATGAAGTCGGTCGTGCCGCGGTCTTCCACCGAACCGGACATCGCCGAAAAGTAGAACGGGCTCGCGCCGTCGAACGCTGCGAAGGCGCGCACCAGATCTTCGGCGATCGAGTTGAATTGCGAAGCGCGGGCTGGCAACACGCCGCGCTCGACCTGCTCCTCAAGCCACAGCAGCTGAAACGCACCCGCCTCCATCAGGCTGGTGGGCGTGTCGGCGTTGATCTCGTACATCTTCGCCGGCCCGCTTCCGTCATAGGCGAAATCGAAACGCGCGTAGAGATGCGGATCGCCCCGCTTCCATGAGTTGCGCACCAGATCGAAGAAGGTCTCGGGAATGGCCAGTCGGGTCAGTAGCTCCTCGCTCTCGACGACCCGCGCCACGGCGTCCAGGCACATCTGATGCAGTTCCTGAGTGGGCGCTTCGAGGTCGCGGGTAATCTGCTCTTCGGTGAACAGGTAATAACCGCGTTCGTCCCAGTACCGCTCACCGTCGATGGTGTGGAAATTGAAACCTTCGCGCTCGGCGGTGGCCTGCCAGTCCGGACGCTCCTCGATGCTGATCTTCTTCATGCTGTGGTTCCAGATGCGGGGTCAACCGCCGAAGCTTGAGCCGCTGCTTTTGCCGCCCCAACCGCTTCGAGCCGCCGCCTGACTGCCGAAGCCGCCGCGCGAGATGGTCGAGGACACCGAGGAGCGTGAGCCCGAGGCACCGAGATTGCGGCCCAGGGTATTGGCGTTGTAGCGGCTGTCAGGGCTGGACTGCGCCTGGGTCGAGCGGCTGAAAGTCTTGCCCCGGTTCATCTGCCCCGGTATCGAAGAGCTGCCATCGCGGGTCTGGTAGATGGGCTGCGAGTAATAGCGACCGCCGCCGAAGCCGTTGCTCATCAGATTACCGATCAAAAGACCGGTCAGCAGACCCTGAGTGCCACTGAACCCGCTGCCGCTCTGGGCGACCTGAGCCTGCGCTTTTTCCAGCGCCTCCTTGGACACGTTACCTTCGAAGCCCAGTTCGAATCCGCCCAGCCGCGGCATGTACTTGCCGTCAGAGGTGACCTGGCAGTAATCAGGTACAAAGTCGGCTTCGCAGGATGCCTTGTCGTCGTAAGTCGGTGCGATGCGGCGGTGGTCGGACATGGCCTGCATGTAGGCGTCCGAGCAGGTATCCACCGGCACCTTGGCCTCCACGCATTCCTGTACCGACTTGAAGTTGGCCTGGGCGCTGAAGTTGGGCTCGTCCTGCGACGGGCCACAGGCTGAAAGCGCCAGCGGCAAGGTGCTGGCGAGCACGAGTTTTGCGGGACTGCGTCTCATGGGGATCTCCTTGATCGTGCCGGCGCTCAGACCGTTGGGGTCATGCAGGCGGCGTTGAGCATGCCGACGCTGATTGCCACGCTGGCCGCATAGATGGCCGCTGCCATTTCACCCTTGGCGATCCGTGCAGACAGGCCTTTGAGCACCAGACTGGTGACCCAGAACGCCAGCAGTTGCACGATGGCTGCAATCAGCGCCCAGACGATCACGTCGAGAATGCTGATGCTGTAGGCGATGATGTTGCTGGCCGGGAGCGCAAAGCCGATCAGCGAACCGCCCAGGGCCAGCGCCGCAGCGCTGTTGTTCTCGCGGATGAGCACGAATTCCTTGTGCGGCGTGATGCGGCTGTAGACGAACTGGAACAGCGCGAACAGCACCGCCGCCACCAGAATGTACAGAACGAAGCCGAGCACGGCGGTGGCGTTGAGCGACATTTCAAGCGCGTCGATCATGAAGATTTCCTTGTCAGAGAACGGTGATATCGGTGGATTGCAGGGTCACGCCCACCGCAGTGGTCAGCGTGATGGCGCCTTCTTCGTCTTCTTCGACCGAGAACAGCAGGAACTCCCTGCGGTTGATCAGGCCGATTTCCCGCGCATACAACATGCTCAGGTGCTTCACGCGGTAGCTGCTTTCGGGGCTCAGAACGTCCTCGTCCAGCGGCGTCAGCTCGGTCTGCCCGTCTTC
>JARDZH010000352.1 GCA_029240955.1 Pseudomonas sp.
TCCGAACGAATAACCGGCGAGAATGAAGCGCTTGGCGCCCCATTTCTGACGGTAGTGGTTCATCAGGTCCGTCAGATCGACCGCGGTCTGCTCCGGGGTCTTGTGTTCCCAGTAATAGCGCAGTACGTCGATGCCAACCACCGGGTAACCCATCTTGGCCATATCACCGGCAACCACTTTGTCCAGATCGCGCCAGCCGCCGTCGCCGGACATGAACAGCGTTACGGTATCCGAAGGCTTGCTGGCAGGCACTTCAACCACAGGCACACCCAAGCCGCCGGCATCGTTTTCGCCCAGCAGCATGTGGCGCAATTCGGTGTTCAGCACAACCGGCAGGGGAATGTCGTAGTCGCTGATGCTGGTGTCGGCGTTGGCCTGATCACGTACGAATGCAGCGCTCGGATCGTCCGGCGCGTCGTTCCACGCCGCCAACCAATGACCGTGAGGCGCTTTTTGCGGGAGCGGCACGTCGCAGATGCGCGGCGGCGTGTCGCCTTCTTCAAGTACGGGCGGGGGATTGGAGACGTGTTCCAGGGCAAAACCGACGGAAATGGCCTGCGCCTTGTCGTCTTTCTGCTCAGCCAGCCAGCGCCAGGCCAGCGTTGCGCCCGGGCCAATGCCGCCAACCAGCGCGACCGGGCCATCGAGCGTCTGCAGCGCGGACTGGAACGCTTTCTGCTGCCGCACGCAGTCGTCTTTAGGCAGAATCACCTGCACGACACGCGCCGAGGCGTCTTTGCTGATCGCCAGCAGTTGCTTGTCGCTGAGCAGTTCATCGGCTGTCACCGCCAAGGCAATGCGCGTCTTGACGCGCGTGGCTGGCGTCACGCTGGTCAGCGCCGAGCCATCTTCCAGCGTCGAGCGCTCAAGACTCGCCGGCGGAGCAGGGCGATTCCACCACCAGAATCCGAGAGCCACGAGAAGTACGATTGCCAGTGCGATGAACACGTAGCGCCAGGAACGTCGAATCATCAGCGTTTCACCAGTCCAGTCAGGCCGCCTGCAATCAGCGCGGCAGTGTCAGCCAGCGCCACAAGCGGATCGAGTCCGGCAGGCACGGCCATGTAGCGAGGTTCCCAGTCAGGCTGGAACTTGTCCTTGAAGCGCCGCAAGCCCTGGAAGTTGTAGAGCTGCTCGCCGCGCCGGAACACTATCGAACCCAAGCGTTGAGTCAATGGTGCGCCGCGGCGCGGTTGCAGGCCGGAGAGCGGCACCATGCCCAGGCTGAAGCGGGCATAACCCTGCTGTTTATAGTGCTGGATCAAGCCGACCATCATGTATTCCATGGTCAGCTTCGGGGCATCGGGGTGCGCGCGCATCAGGTCCAGACTCGCCAGCTCGTGGCTTGCGGTCTCCAGCAGGTTGGCGAATGCCACCGGCTTGCCTTCGAAGTGAACGATGGCGATCCGGAAATACTGCAGATATTCGGGGCTGAATCGACCAAGCGAAAAGCCCTTTTCGCGGACGTTCTTGCCGGTCAGCCAGGCGTCGGAAATAAGCTTGAGCTCGTCGATCGGCGCCTGACCCATCTCATAGATTTCCAGGGACAGGCCATCGCGGCCGCCGCGGTTCCAGGTGTAGCGCAGGTCTTTCATCTCCTTGCCCTTGGCATCGATGTCGAAGCGGCGCAGATCCACTCGCGCCTCTTCGCCCAGCTTGATCGCTGTCAGGCCGATGTCCATGTAGAAGGGCAGATTCTCGGCGCGCACCTGATAGAAAACGGGTCGGGCATGGTGCACATCGCACAGGTCGCGGAACTGCCAGATCAGCTCGGCGCGCTGTTGGGTCGGGCCGATAGGGTCATAAAGCGCCACCAGGCTGCGTCCGCGATGCGAATACATAAGGAAGGCGTTGCCGTCCGGGTGAAACAGGATGGCTTTATCACCGGTCAGGACCAGTCCGCCGTCAGGCTGGTTCGACGACTTCAGAATCTCGGCGGCTTTTCTCAGGTCCTCGCCGTCAGGCAGCTTGATCACCGGGCGCGCAGTGCGCAGCAGCCATGTCAGCGACACCACCACCAGCAACACCGCGCTGCCCAGCGCCGAGCGCAGGCCGCGCGGGGCGTCGGCGTCCAGCGTGAACTGCCACCAGAGCTGATGGCTATAAGGAACGTCCTGATAAGCGAACAGCAGCAGCCAGATCGATGCGCCCACGACGCACGCGCTCGCGATCAGGTAGAGCGGCGAAAAAGGCAGTTCCAGCAGTCGGCTCGGACGATAGAACGAACGGCGGAAGGTCGCCAGCAAAGCCGCGGTGAGCAGCAGCAAGCTGGCTTCTTCCCAGTCGAAGCCCTTGAGCATCGAGCACACGGCGCCGACCAGCAGCAGAATGACAGTCAGCATCCAGGCAGCCGACAGACGACGGCGCAGACCCTGGGCCAGCAATAGACACAGCACGCCGACCAGGCTCGCACCAAAGTGCGACGCATCGATGAGTCGGTGAGGAATCATGAAGCCGACACTTTCAAGGCGAGTATCAATTTCCGGGGTAGCACCAGAGAACAACAGCACCACCCCCGACAAAAAAACCAGGAGAGCCAGAATCGGAGCGGCAAGGCCGGAGGCTACCCGTATCGCTTGTTTGGTGGGAAGCAGGCGTTGCGCTTCGGTGAACAGCAGCGTCAGACATGCCAGCAGCAACGGCAGGATCACGTAGATCAGGCGGTATAGCAGTAGCGCCGCCGCTAGTGGGGCGGCGCCCAGTTCACTGGCGAACGCGGCCAGCAAAATCGCCTCGAATACCCCGACGCCGCCCGGCACATGGCTGAGTACGCCTGCAGCCAGCGCCAGCAGATAGATCAACATGAACGCGCCAAGCGGTGGCGCCTGGGGCAGCAGCAAATAAAGCACCAGTGCCGCTGCGGCCACGTCCAGTGCCGTGATCACCAGCTGGATCAGGCTCAAACGCAGGTCGGGCAGGCGCAAGGTGCGACGTCCCGCGCGTACCAGAATATTGTGCGGGATGTCCTGCTCTGGCAGGCGGCGGCGGTAAACGGCAACGGCCAGGAGGGCGCTGCCGATCAACACTGCGATCGCGATTGCGGCCAGCAGATTGACCGGGAGCTTCAATGCCAGCGAAGCACCAGGCAAGTTGCTCAGGGTTGCCAGCGCCGCCAGCGGCGGCAGCGCGCAACCCAGCGACAGACTGGCGAACACTGTCATACGCGCGATCTCCATCGCGCCTACGCCGTGCCGGGAATACAGTCGATACCGAACGGAGCCGCCTGACAGCATCGAAAGGCCGACGGCGTTGCCGATCGCAAACGAGGTGAAGCCACCGAGGATCAGCGTACGGGTCGGCAAATTGACGTTGGCGTAGCGACTGGCCGAAATCTCGTAACCCATGAGGATGACGTAACCGATCAGCGCCGCCAGCAACGCCCCGCCCAGAGCGTGCAGGGGGACCGCGAACATTGCGTCGCGCAATGCATAGAAGTCCATTTCGATCAGCATGTGTCGACAGGCGACAAGCGCCATGCCGAACAGCACCAGCATGACCGCGAGACCGATAGGCTGTCGGTATTTGCTCAGCAGTTCGACCCAGCGCAAGCGAGTGGCTGGGACCGGTTGAATCACCGCTTCTGCATCATTGGAATCTGACGGGTTGTCGCGCATCAATCACTCCTTGGATCGTGCGCGACAGGATGGAGGTATACAGCCAAGTTACCAATCCCTACGCAAAAAATATTTCGAGATGTTAGCGCGTGAACGTCTAACGAGCGAATAGCCAGTCGAGCAAGGTGCCGCTGTCCAGCTGTGATTCAGCTGCGATTCAGTTTAGTAATCATCCTATCGGCAGAGGAATAAAAAACTGTCGGCTTGTTCTGCTTAGGCGCAGGTGCGGGAAGAGAGTTTCTTGCAGGCGGGAGATCAGACAGGCAGCAGAGGGGGATGCGGCTCGACGGTTCATACGGAAGCAGCGCTTTTCTGACGCGCACAAAAAAGGCCACTCTTTCGAGTAGCCTTTTTCGATGTTTGGTTGCGGGAGCCGGATTTGAACCGACGACCTTCGGGTTATGAGCCCGACG
>JARDZH010000353.1 GCA_029240955.1 Pseudomonas sp.
AGTGTCGGAAAGTTCGCCTTCGCCGCGGGCAAGGGCTTCCTTCACCAGTTCGTCGATGCTCAGATCGGTGTACACAGCGTTGTTGGTTTGCGTCATGAGTGTCCCCGTCGGCCAGTAGCCGAGTGCTCCAAACGATTTTGTAGTAAAAAAACAACCACTACTACAGCGTAAAAGTGGGCCGGATTATGCCAGAAAAGCCCAGAAATGGTAGGCCTCCTGTCAGAACCGGATTACAGCGGCCCACACGCTGTTGTGTGTCGAATTCGGACGCAATCAGTGGCGGGTTTCGGACGGCGAATCCACGCCACCGCCAGCGAAGAGCTGAGCAACGTCAGTGGCATCGAACAGATAGCGCTCATTGCAGAACTGGCAGTCGATTTCGATCTTGCCGCCATGTTCGTTCACCAGCTGCTGCGCGTCTGCCAGCCCAAGACTGACCAGCGCATTGGCAGAACGTTCGCGAGAGCAGCTGCAACGGAAGCAGATAGGCTGGATGTCGAACAGGCGCACCGGGTCTTCGTGGTACAGCCTATGAAGGATAGTCTCGTTATCGAGACCCAGCATTTCCTCGGCCGAAAGCGTGTTGGCGAGGGTCACGACGTGCTCCCAGCTCGCATCGCGCTCTTCCGGATCGGTGATCTGCGCGACCGGCAATTGCTGAAGCAGCAAACCGCGTGCGCGGTGCCCATCGGCCTTGAGCCAGAAGCGGGTGCCCAACTGCTCCGACATGACGAAATAACTGGAAAGGCTTTCCGACAGGTCTACGCCATCCAAAGCAACGATGCCCTGATAGCGCTTGCCTTTGCGCGGGTCGACCGTCAGTGCCAGAGAACCTTCAGGCATCAGTTCCTGAAGGCTGGCGCCCGGCGTGATCAGGGATTCGTCATAGCGGGCGATGCCGCGCAGTTCGCGCTCGCTCGAACACTCGACCATCAATAAGGGCACTGCACCGTTGGAGCGTGCCTGAAGAATCAGCAGGCCGTCGAACTTGAGCGTGCCAACCAGCAGCGCTGCGGCAGCCATCAGTTCACCCAGCAATTGGGCGACCGGCTCCGGATAGGGATGTTTGGCGAGGACTTCGGCATAGCTGCGCTCAAGACCCACCAGCTCTCCGCGAACGTCGCTTTCGTCGAAGATGAAACGTTGAGTGAAATCGATATCGGACATAAGGAAGGGTATCTGAATGATGACAAAAAGATGACAAGCCGCTATAAAGCGCCGCTTCGCGCCCCCGGGGCGCAACATGCCATGTAAATGAGGGCCATATTATGGGCTATTCCGCACTCTTCCAAGCGAAGTGGAACATCCGCCGGCTCGTGCTGTGCAACCTGATCGCCATTGCCCTGTTGGGGATCTGGATGTGGCCAGTCGGCCATGCCCTGTTCAATCAGTTCGATGAAGGCCTGTTCCATCTGCTCAATCAGCCCCTGGAGCAGAATGCAGTGTGGCTTCACATCTGGACAGTTGCCAGTATGCGGCCCTTCGACATAGTCGTAGGCCTGATCCTGCTGTCGCTGCTGATCAAAGGCGACTGGGTATTCGAAGCCGTCCAGGTGCGCGCTGCTTTGTTTGGCTTCGTCTCCATCCTGATTCTGCTGTTGATCATCCGCACGCTGTTCTCCAAATGGCTGGACCATTCGAGTCTGCAACACGACAGCCCGTCGATGGTGTTCGACAACGCAGTCCGCTTGAGCGATATCTTCCCGCAGCTGGAAAAGAAGTGGGAGCTCAAGGACCGTTCGAGTCAAAGCTTCCCGGGCGACCACGCTTCGGTATTGCTGATCTGGGCGATGTTCATGACGGTGTTCAGCCGTACGCTGATGCAGCGCGCCGTGATCTGGGGCCTGGCGGTGCTGTTCATGCTGCCGCGTCTGGTTGCCGGTGCGCACTGGGGACAGGACGACTACATTGGCGGCGTGCTGATTGCCCTGCTCGCTCTGGGCTGGGGTTACTACACGCCGTTTGCGGCACATGCCAGCAACCTGTGGCTGAAAGCGACCGCACCCATTTTTCGACAGGTCGGACGTCTGCCAGTGATCAAGCGTATGAGTCTGATGCGCGCCGCCTGATCAACCGACGCTTTGACTGAACAGCAGTGCAGCGAACGTTATTCGCGCACTGCTCCGCGAAAGTCCACCAACTGCCGGCGTTGTTTCTTGGTCGGCTTGCCCTCGGTGGTAACGCCCAGATTGCCCGCCTTGCGCTGCGCTGCGGCATGTTCACGCCTGGTGACACTTTCCGGGGTCTCGCGATACAACGTCTGCGCTTCCGGCGCACCCCGGCGCACTATCGACAACGCCTCGACGACCACTGTCCTTTCATCGAACCCGATGCGGATCTGAAACTCGTCCCCGATGCGCGGTTCCTTGCCGGGCTTGCATCGTTCGCCGCGACAGTGCACTTTGCCACTCTCAATTGCGGCCTTGGCCAGCGCTCGAGTCTTGAAGAAGCGCGCAGCCCACAGCCATTTATCCAGTCGGACCTTATCGTCATCTTCCGGCTTTTGAGCCATATGAATTCCCTACCCGCATAACAGTCTGAACCTTACTGATTCTGTACCGGAACCGGCCCCATGCGGGCAGCGGTTTGTGTACAGTTTCCCGTGTCATCACGAACATGAAGTAACCGAACCTTGCTTGTCAAAACCAGTTATCTGGATACCCACGACACGGACCGCTTCCGGAGTGCGCCATGACCGACTTCCCAGCTTCGCTGACGGCGCCTCGAACAGGCTGCCAGGGCTGTACCGGTAGCCCTGAGCTTCCGTTTTCCTTTGAATACGCTTATCAGCCGATCGTGGACCTGCGCGACCAGTCGATCTTCGCCCACGAAGCACTCGTGCGCGGCCCCAATGGCGAGGGTGCGTTCAGCGTACTCAATCAAGTGACCGACCAGAATCGCTATCGGTTCGATCAGAAGTGCCGCGTCCAGGCCATCACTGGCGCTGCGCAGCTGGGCATGACAGAGCGTTTGTCGATCAACTTCTTGCCCAACGCCGTGTACCGTCCCGAACTGTGTATCCGCAGCACCCTTGAGGCCGCCCGGCAGAACAACTTCCCGCTCGACCGGCTGATCTTCGAGACGCTTGAAACCGAGCAGATGGAAAGCCACAGCCACCTGCGCAATATCCTGTCGGAATATCGCGAGTTCGGCTTCATGACCGCGATCGACGATTTCGGCGCAGGCTATTCCGGGCTGGGTCTTCTGGCTGAGTTTCAGCCTGATCTGATAAAACTCGACATGGATTTGATTCGAGATATCCATCGCAGTCGGCCACGTCAGGCTATCGTTCGTGGGATCGTGAGCATGTGCACGGAGCTGGACATCACCATCATCGCCGAAGGGATCGAACAGGCGGACGAGCGGGACTTTCTCGCCGATTGCGGCATTTTCCTGATGCAGGGCTATTGGTTCGCCAAGCCTGCGTTCAAAGCCCTGGCCCAGGTTCAGCCTGGCGCCTGGCAGACGTCTTGACAGGTACGGGATCGCTTTGAAGACATTCGACCATCTGACAGTTATCGGCCTGCGTGAATGGATAGCCCTGCCCGATCTGGGCGTGGCGGGCCTGCGGGCGAAAATCGATACCGGCGCAAGCACCTCAAGCCTGCATGCGTCCGAGATCGAGCCCTTCGAGCGTGACGGACAAAAGTGGGTTCGGTTCAATGCTCATCTGGGCACGGTTGTGCAGCTCAGGCACCGGCGATGTGAAGCACAGCTGGTGGCGATCAAGACCATCAAGAGTTCGAACGGCCAGGCGCAAGTGCGCTATGTCATACGAACGACGCTGGCGCTGGGTGATCGTATATGGCCGGTGGAATTTACGCTGGCATGCCGCAAGTCGATGCGTTATCGGCTGCTGCTGGGTTCAAATGCCTTGATCGACGGCCAACTGGTGGTCAATCCGGGCATAACGTACGTACAAGACAAGCCGGTGTTCCCGGCATCCACTTCCTCAGGTGCTGCATGAAGATCGCTGTGCTCTCGCGTAATCCGCGTTTGTATTCCACCCGCCGACTGGT
>JARDZH010000354.1 GCA_029240955.1 Pseudomonas sp.
CGACGTGCTGATCAGCAAGAACAGCGGCAGCGGCGCCACCGAACCCAAACTCGAAGTCGCTCGGGAACGCGGCATCCCGGTGCTGGTGCTCAAGCGGCCAGAGTTGCCTGAGGTGGATCGGGTGTTCTGGCGTGTGGATGAGGTGCTCGCGGCGCTCGCACACCGTTAATTCGCTTGCATCGTTGTTGGCCCCGTAGGTCTCAGGCGGGAACCTGCGCCATCCTTTACGGCTTTTGCTGAACGAAATTTCTGAACAGCTTTCGACCGCTTGTGCCTGTCGCGGTGTCTCTTTAGCCTGTCCGGCACTACTGGCAACCCGCGGTTGCAGTGCCAAGATGATTTATCTGCGAGAGCACATGACGTGAGCCACGAAATTACGCGATTCCGGACCGCAGAATATTTAAAGACCCTTGAAGACATGGCCCATTATCTAAACGCCTGTCTTGAAGAGGATCTGGGGGATGGTGCGCTAGTGCACGCTGCCTTGAACGATATCGCCAGTGCTGCGGAGCGGCGTAAATCGCCGGCGATACTGCCAAGTGAGCAGGTTTATAGGGACTGATTTCTACTCCAACTACATCACCCTCGTCCTGAACGATTCAACCGGAGAACGCTCATGCTCAGAAACACGCTGATGCTGGCTGCACTGCTGCTCTCAACCTTCTTCGCCCAGGCGCAGGAATACACCGCTGGCTCGCTGGTGGTCAGCGATCCGTGGTCGATGGAGCTGCCACCCAACGCGCCAGCAGTTGCGGCCTACTTCACCATCGAGAACAAAGGCGAGACGGCGGATCGCCTGTTGAGTGTCGACACACCGCTCGCCGGGCAGGCGCAGTTGCATGAGCATGTGCACGCCAACGGCTTGATGAAGATGCAGCAGGTGCAGACGGTCGAGATCGCGCCGCGCACAAAAGTGAGTTTTGCGCCTATGGCGTATCACGTGATGTTGCTGGACCTCAAGGACCGCTCGAAGCTGGTCGCAGGTCAGCAGTTTCCAGTGACGCTGCACTTTGAGAAGGCGGGCGATGTCGAAGTCCAGGTCGTGGTACAAAAGCAGGCGCCGACCTCCCATCAGCACTGAGTAACCCGTCACGTTGAACGCTATGCATCGGCACCGCACCCGCTCCAGCATCCCCCGCAACACTCGGGGCGCATGGCTGAGCCTGTTTGCCATGCTGATGATCTTCATCGGGCCGCTGCTGTCGCAGTCGATGCCGATGGAACACCACGCTTCGATGGCGATGCCTGCAGCCGCGCTAACGACCGGCGAGATGACGGCTGGCGAACACGCCCATCACGCGTCGGAGCACGCCAGCAAAGAATCCAGTCCTGGCATGGACGATCATGCGTTATGGGCCAAGTGCGGTTACTGCACCCTGCTGTTCAGCTGCCCGGCTTTGCCATCTGTCATGTCGCCGGCTGCGGCTGCTTTGCCCAAGCCTGTCGATGTCTTCGCCGCCGTCGCCCGACAGGGCCATGCACGGCAGGCGATCTTCCCCAATGCGCGCAGCCGCGCGCCACCTGCTCCGCGAACGGCCTGACTCCAATAAAAAGTTTCGCGTCCGTGCCTGGCCAAGCCTGAGTGCGGGCTGCGCCGTTTGTCCCTGTCGGGGAGCATCACCCGTGACCAAACCTGTTCCGTCCTTTTACAACCTGGCGTGGCGCTGGCATTTCTATGCCGGGCTGTTCGTGGCGCCGTTCATGATCCTGCTGTCACTGACCGGCATCATTTACCTTTTCAAGCCACAGCTGGACAACCTGATGTACAGCGACCTGCTGAGCGTCGCTCCCGCCCATCACACGCTCAGCGCCGATGAGTTGCAGCAGCGCGTTCTGAACCGGTATCCGCAGGCTGCGATCAGCCAGTACGTCCCGCCAGTCAGCGCCGAGCGCAGTGCGCAGTTCACCATTGCCGACCAAGGCGCCGAGCTGACCGTGTTCATCAACCCGCATGACGGGACGATTCTTGGCAGCCAGGATACGAAGAACAATCTGCAGGCCATCGCCCGTGCCCTGCACGGCGAGCTGATGATCGGCACGTTGGGTGATCGACTGATCGAGCTGGCCGCCGGCTGGGGCATCATGCTGGTTATCTCGGGGCTGTACCTGTGGTGGCCACGTGGCTCGAAGGCCGCGGGCGTGCTCTGGCCCAGGCTGAGCAATCGAGGTCGGGTGCTGTGGCGCGACCTGCATGCGGTCACTGGTTTCTGGGGGTCGTTGATTCTGCTGTTCATGCTGCTCAGCGGCATGACCTGGACCGGTATGTGGGGCAAGCAATATGCCAATCTGTGGAATACGTTCCCGGCGGCGATGTGGAACGACGTGCCCAAGTCCACGCGCATGGCTGGCGAGCTCAACACCGCCGCGACTCAGACCGTGCCGTGGGCGATGGAAAATACGCCGATGCCGCAATCTACCGGGGCTCACGCCGAGCACATGCACCACCACGACACGTCGGCCGGCCCGGCAGCGCCGAAGATCAGTCTGCAGCACGTGGTAGACATCGCTACGGCTCGGGGTATCGAACCCGGTTACAGCATCACCGCGCCCAAGACTGGCGACGGCGTATTCACCGTAGCCGTGTTCGCCGACGATCCACGCAACGACGCTACGCTGCACATCGATCAATACAGCGGAAAGATCCTCGCTGATGTCGGCTGGAAGGATTACAGCCTGGTATCCCGCGCCACCGAGATGAGCGTCATGCTGCATGAGGGCAAGTTCTTCGGCTGGCTGAATCAGCTGCTGATCTTTCTGGCGTGCCTGATGATTCTGCTCAGCGCGGTCAGCGGGCTGGTGATCTGGTGGAAGCGACGCCCCAAGGGAAGTCTGGGTACTCCGCCCTTGCGTCATGACTTGCCAAGGTGGAAAACCGCGATGGTAATCATGGCGTTCATCGCCGTGGCGTTCCCGCTGGTCGGCATTTCGCTGGTGGCCGTATGGCTATTTGATCGAATAGTGTTTTCCCGCTTTGCTAAAACTTCAGCGGCAGCTTAAATTGCTCGCTCGGGGCCTGAAACCGCCAGGCGGTTTTGTGATGAATTCCTCACCTGACCGGTTCAGGCCTCGTTCGATTCAGATATGAAAGCCGCCTTCGGGCGGCTTTTATGTTGAACGCACCATCTTCGCCCTCTGCCGCGCACCACGGCCCGACGCAGGCTCCAGATCGGTGCACCGCTGCTCTACAATCCCCTTTCCATTCGCTTCACAGCCCCATTTGACGGGCTGGGCACAGCCTTTGCTTGGCAGCATCCAGACACACGTTCTGCCCAACCAAAAAAGCCCAACGAATGGAGTCAGTCCCTATGAAGCGTCGCAGTCTGATCAAAGCCTTCACCTTGTCCGCGTCAATCGCCGCCATGGGCATGACCTGGACTGTCCAGGCCGCTGAAACCATCAAAGTCGGCATTCTGCATTCGCTTTCCGGCACCATGGCCATCTCCGAAACGTCGCTCAAGGACATGGCGCTGATGACCATCGACGAGATCAACGCCAAGGGCGGCGTGAACGGCAAGATGCTGGAGCCGGTGGTGGTTGACCCGGCGTCCAACTGGCCGCTGTTCGCGGAAAAGGGTCGTCAGCTGCTGACTCAGGACAAAGTGGCGGTGATGTTCGGCTGCTGGACTTCGGTATCGCGCAAGTCGGTTCTGCCAGTGGTTGAGGAACTCAACGGTCTGCTGTTCTACCCCGTGCAGTACGAAGGCGAAGAGATGTCGCCGAACGTGTTCTACACCGGCGCAGCGCCTAACCAGCAGGCGATTCCTGCGGTCGAGTACGTGATGAGCGAAGACGGCGGCGCGGCCAAGCGCTTCTTCCTGCTGGGCACCGACTACGTTTACCCGCGCACCACCAACAAGATTCTGCGCGCCTTCCTGCACTCCAAAGGCGTGAAAGACAGCGATATCGAAGAGGTCTACACCCCGTTCGGCCACGCCGATTATCAGACCATCGTTGCCAACATCAAGAAATTCTCGGCGGGCGGCAAGACAGCGGTCATCTCCACCGTCAATGGCGACTC
>JARDZH010000355.1 GCA_029240955.1 Pseudomonas sp.
GTCAGCGTTGCGGCCGGGAGGCCGTTTGCAACGCGTGCCCCCGGAGCGACGCCGGAAGGAGGGAAGCCCGCAGGGCCCAAACCCGGAGCAATGGCTTTGTCCACTTTGGCCGAAACCAAAGTGGATCGGCCGTAAGGGCCGAAACCAACCGCCCAGCACACGCGAAAATGGATATGCCCAAATACACCAGCACCACCGCAGGCCGCGGGCAAGCGCGCTCCTACAGGCCGAGGAAACCCCGGCCGTAAGGGCCGAAATCAAGAGGTGCAGCGCACGCGCAAACGGATATGCCCAAATACACCAGCCCCACCGCAGGTCGCGGGCAAGGCGGATCGCCGCCCCGGGCGCTCCTACCGAGCCGGGGCGACTGGAAGACGTTATTCGGATCAGCATTGAAGAACTGACGCCCGCGGCCGACACTTTTATAGCACTAAGCCACTGCCGCTCTTGTAAGCCTGCGCTGCATGATGCAACACTTGCCACGTGCGTCAGTGATCAGGGGCCGATGCCCCTGCCATCAGTATTTCGGAAGCGAGTTTGTTGATGAAGAGCCAGACCGATGCTGCCGGCAGAACGGCAGCCGAGGTAGTGACGCAATTGCCCGTGCCCTCGCGCCTGGGCATGCTGCGTTTCGAGCGGCTTAATGAAGCCAATTGGGCGCTACTGTTCCTCGATCCCAACTGTGAAAAACAGCTCGGCCTGGCTGCCGTGGATCTCTGCGCCCTGATTGGCTCACCCTACGCAAGCCTGATGGAGCCCGAAGCGCGCTATCAGCTGCACGATGACATCCAGTCCCAGCTCACAAACTCGCCGCACTACACGATCCGCTACACCCTGCACACGCCCGGCGGCCCGCTAGGCGTCGTAGAAGTGGGCGAAGCATACAAACAGCACAACCGTCATTTGCTGCGCGGATACTTCCTCATCGTCAACGGGCTACAGCCCAATGGCGAACACGTCTCCGGTACCGACCTCGAAACCCAGAACTCCCGGCTGCAGATCGCTCTGGAACTCAACCAGCGCGCCCAGCGTGATCAGCTCGCCCATCTGGAACGGGTCCGCGCTCAGCAAGAGCTGATTCTGCGACTGACCCGCCAGCGCTACAGCATCAACAACTCGGTTCAGGAAGCGGCCGACCTGATCACCAAAAGCGCGTGCGACATCTATGACGTCGACCGTGCCGGTATCTGGCGACTGGAAGACAACCAACTGGTATCGATCGCGGACTACGTTCGCCAGAGCGGCACCTACCAGGCCCGCACGCCTATCGATATCAGTCTTTACCCCACGTATCTCGAAGCCCTGCACAACAGCCGGGCCATTGATGCGAGTAACGTTCACGATGACCCGCGGACCCGAAAAATGGCGGAAACGCTCGGGCCGATGGGCATCAACGCGATTCTCGATGCCAGTGTCCGCATCGACGGTCAGGTGGTCGGCGTTCTGTGTCTGGAACAGGTCGGCACAACCCGCGAATGGCAGCCTGACGAGATCACCTTTGCCGGTGAACTCGCGGATCAGTTTGCGCAGGTCATCAACAACCACAACCGGCGTACCGCAACCAATGCGCTGCACTTGTTCCAGCGCGCCGTAGAGCAAAGCGCCAGCGCCTTCCTGCTGGTCAATTGCGACGGCGTGGTCGAATACGTGAACCCGAGTTTCACCGCGATCACCCAATACAGCTCCGATGAAGTCCACGGCCACAAGCTGTCAGAGCTGCCGGCGCTGGAAAATCTCAACGAGCTGCTGCTGGAGGCCAATTCGAGCCTGACCAGCAGCAACAGCTGGCAAGGCGAGTTCAAGAGCCGCCGCAAGAACCTGGAGCCCTACTGGGGGCAGCTGTCGATATCCAAGGTCTACAACGACAATCGTGAGCTGACGCATTACATCGGCATCTACGAGGACATCACCCAGTCCAAGCTTGCTCAGCAGCGCATCGAGCGTCTGGCCTACACGGATAACCTGACCAATCTGGGCAACCGTCCGGCGTTCATTCGCAATCTCGATGAGCGCTTTGCCCGCGACAGCGATTCGCACATGAGTCTGCTGCTGGTGGACATCGACAACTTCAAGCGGATCAACGACAGCCTCGGCCACCAGACCGGCGACAAGCTGTTGATCAGCCTCGCGCGCCGGTTGCGCAACACGCTGAGCCCTTCGGATGTTCTGGCGCGGTTTGCCAGTAACGAGTTCGCCGTGCTGCTGGACCACACTGGACAGGAAGCCGGGCAAAGCATCGCCGCCCAAGTGCTGGCGACGCTGGACAAGCCGATGTTCGTCGATAACCAGTTGATCAGCGTGACCGGCTCGGTGGGCCTGGCCTGTGCGCCACTGCACGGCCGTGATCCGCAAACGCTCATGAAGAACGCCGGCCTGGCGTTGCACAAGGCCAAGGCCAACGGCAAGCATCAGGTTCAGGTGTTCACCGAAGCCCTCAACGCCGAGGCCAGCTACAAGTTGTTCGTCGAGAACAACTTGCGCCGCGCTCTGACGCAGAATGAGCTGGAGGTCTTCTATCAGCCCAAGCTGTGCCTGCGTACCGGCCGCTTGCTCGGGATGGAAGCACTGCTGCGCTGGAACCACCCGGAAAAGGGCATGATCCGCCCGGACCAGTTCATCAGCGTGGCTGAAGAGACCGGCTTGATCATCCCCATCGGCAAATGGGTGGCGCGCCAGTCGTGCCGCATGAGCAAGGCACTGACCGAAGCCGGATTCGGCAACCTGCAAGTGGCGATCAACGTTTCGCCCAAGCAGTTCTCCGATCCGGAACTGGTGTCTTCCATCGCCACGATTCTTCGCGAAGAACAGCTCGACGCCTCGTTGCTTGAGCTGGAGCTGACCGAAGGTCTGCTGCTGGAGGCGACCGAAGACACGCGACTACAACTGGAGTCCTTCAAACGCCTTGGCCTGTCGCTGGCCATGGATGACTTCGGGACCGGCTATTCGTCGTTCAGCTATCTCAAGAAATTCCCCATCGATGTGATCAAGATCGATCGCAGCTTCATTCGGGACATTCCCGATGACGAGGACGACATGGAGATCACTTCAGCGGTGATCGCGATGGCGCACAACCTCAAGCTCAAGGTGGTAGCCGAAGGTATCGAGACGGCGGCTCAACTGGCGTTTCTGCGTCGGCACCGCTGCGACGTGGGCCAGGGTTACCTGTTCGACAAACCCATCCCGAGCTCTGAGCTGATCGAGGCGCTAGGGCGCTACTCTCGTCGCTCTCAAGCCTGACAGCCCTTCCTGCGCCCGGCGCTCTGGGGCACACTGTCGGTCCGTTTTCATACGGCAGCACTTGTTTGCGCGGGTAACCGGACCCATGTAAGTACGCTCATTCGTCCTGGCCCTGCTGCCTGTCTCACATCGAGAGGATATGGTTCATGACTCTGCGCTCGGAAATTCTGGTGAATAAAAACGTACTTCCTACTGCGGACCAGGCTCTGCCAGGCCGTGAAACCGCAATGACGGTTCCTGAACAGCACTTCGTCAACGGCAACCCTCTGCTGGGTCCGTTTCCGGGCAACGTAGAATTCGCGATCTTCGGCATGGGCTGCTTCTGGGGCGCCGAACGTCGCCTGTGGCAACAGGAAGGCGTGTACAGCACGGCCGTGGGTTACGCCGGCGGCATGACGCCGAACCCGACGTACGAAGAAGTCTGCTCTGGCCTCACCGGCCACAGCGAAGTCGTGCTGGTGGTCTATGAGCCGGAGAAGATCAGCTACGAATCCCTGCTCAAAGTGTTCTGGGAAGCGCATAACCCGACGCAGGGCATGCGTCAGGGCAACGACATCGGCACGCAGTACCGCTCGGTGATCTACTGCACCAAGCCGGAACAGCTCGAAGCCGCCAAGGCCAGTGAGCGTGCGTTCCAGGAAGAGCTGAACAAAGCCGGCCTGGGTTCGATCACCACTGAAATCGCCGAAGCGCCGACCTTCTACTTCGCCGAGGCCTATCACCAGCAATACCTGGCCAAGAACCCGCAAGGCTACTGCGGCCTGGGCGGTACTGGC
>JARDZH010000356.1 GCA_029240955.1 Pseudomonas sp.
CGGGAGTAGTGATGGGCGGATTCTGTTGCGGCGGCCGTGGTATTAACGAATCGAATAAACCGAAGGTTAATATCATCCGGAATGATAAATGATGTTTCATGGAACTTTTCGGCCGGGGTTTCTGTCGGGCGCGGGGTAGAGCGGTTCAGCCGTCTGGCGCCAAGGGATGTGACAAGAGGCGATGGCGGTGTCTCTACGTTGCAATCAGGGCCGCTGCGCAGCCCATCGCGAGCAAGCTCACTCCTACCTGGACTGCGGCAATGCGGTGTGTCTGATACCCGGGTTTAAGGCCGTCGCGAGCTGCGCTCCCTCCCACAATGCCCGCAGCTTCGCATGTAGGAACTAGCTTGCTGGCGATCTGGCGCGCAGCGGCAGCGGCGAAACCAGGGCCGCTGCGCAGCCCATCGCGAGCAAGCTCACTCCTACCGGCACCGCGGCAATGCGGTGTGCCTGATACCCCGGGTTTAAGGCCGTCGCGAGCTGCGCTCCCTCCCACATTGCCCGCAGCTTCGCACGTAGGAGCCAGCTTGCTGGCGAGAATGTCGTGAACACGCTTGCCCCTGGCCTGTATCAACGTCGCGTTCGCCGCATTCGCAAGACCGAAGCATCGCGGGATTGTCCTCTAAGCCAGCGTCGACACCTGTGGGAGGGAGCGAAGCTCGCGATGAACGATGACGCGGTGTGCCTGATACCCCGGAGTCTAGGCTGTCGCGCGCTACGCTCCCTTCCACAATGTCCGCATGCAGGAACGCGCTTGCCTGCGATGCATCACAAGCTGTCCGGGTCTCCGAAGAACATCTGAATCCTCGACCGTAGCCAGCGTTCGCCCGGGTCGTTGTCTTGGGCACCGCGCCAGGCCATGTGCAGTTCGAAGGTCCGGGTTTCCAGCGGCAGGTCCTCCGAGCGCACGCCGCCGGCGGCTGTCAGCACCTGCGCGGCGTAGTCCGGCACGGTGGCGATGATGTCTGTGCCGGTCAGAAGCGTCGCGAGCCCGTTGAACTGCGGTACGGCCAGCACCACGTGACGCTTGCGCTCCATCTCCTGCAGGTACTCGTCGATGAAACCACTGAGGTCGCCGGCAAAAGACACCAGCGCATGCGGACGCGCGCAGAAATCATCCAGCGACAGCCTGCCCGGAATCGAATCGGCGCGCAGCAATTGCGGTCGGCTGCGGCGCAGCACCTTGCGCTTGGCGTTGGCCGGAAGATCCTGCGTATAGCTCACGCCCACCGAAATCTCGCCCGACGCCAGCAGTGCCGGCATCAGAATGTAATTGACCCGCCGAATCACCAGCACGATGCCCGGTGCTTCGGAGCGCAGGCGCTTGAGCAGCGTGGGCAGCAGGGCAAATTCCACGTCATCGGACAGGCCGATCCGAAACACCGTGTTGCTGGTGGCCGGGTCGAACTCCGAAGCGCGGCTGACCGCCGTCGAGATCGAATCCAGCGCCGGCGACAACAGCCCGAAAATCTCCGACGCGCGCGCGGTGGGTTCCATGCTGCGCCCGGTGCGCACGAACAGCGGGTCGTCGAACAGCCCCCGCAGCCGCGACAACGCCGCGCTGATCGCAGGCTGACCGAGAAACAGCTTCTCGGCGGCGCGGGTGACACTGCGCTCGTGCATCAGAGTCTCGAAAACGATGAGCAGATTGAGGTCGACGCGACGCAGGTCGTTGCGGTTCATACGGGAGTCCAGGGCCTTGGGTCATGGGCAAGCGTGAGCAGGTTGCGATAGTACGAGCAAATGCCGATGCTGCGCACCGAAAAAATCCTCGGCGTTGTAGGAAAAATGCTTCTGCACCCTTGAGGTTGCATTGTCGGCCGCAGATGCGAACAATGGCGGCCGATCGCACATCAGCGCAGCGGCGTGGTCTGAACCATCATGCGGTCTGTTCAGACAATCGATGGCAGACATGTCGACTATTAATAGCCACTGATAGAGTTACCGGCATCGCCCGGATAGAGTTCATGGCATCAAGGTTTCCAAGGCGAGGTTCTAAATGTCCCGCATGATCCGTTTTCACCAGTTTGGCCCGGCTGAGGTGCTCAAGGTCGAAGAGCACACTGTCGCGCAGCCTGCTCCCGGCGAGGTGCAGGTGCGTGTGCAGGCCATCGGCATCAGCTGGTATGACGTACTCTGGCGGCAAAATCTTGCACCGACGCATGCCCGGTTGCCAGCAGGCCTGGGCTATGAAATGGCCGGTGTGTGACAGCGCTGGGCAGCGGGGTCGACGATCTGGCCATTGGCGATCGGGTCGCCAGCTTTCCGGCGGCCGACGCCAATCAGCATCCGGCCTACGGCGAAGTCATCGTCATGCCGCGCACCGCGCTGACTCGCTATCCCGATCTGCTGACGCCGGTCGAAGCGAGCGTGCACTACACGCCGTTCCTGATCGCTTATTTCGCGTACATGGATCTGGCGCGAATCAAGGCAGGTCAGACCGTGCTGGTCACCGACGCGAGTCACTGCGCCGGTCCCAACTTTGTCCAGCTCGGCAAGGCACTGGGCGTGCGAGTAATTGCGGCCACCAAGACCGAAGACGCGCGGGACTATCTGCTGTCGCTGGGTGCCGACAAGGTGGTGGTGACCGAAGAGCAGGACCTGTTGATGGCGGTCAACAAGTTCACTGAAGGCCGTGGTGTGGATGCGGTGTTCGACGGGCTCGGCGGCCCGCAGATGTCGATCATGGGCGATGTGCTTGCACCGCGCGGCAGCCTGGTGCTGTACGGGCTGCAAGGCGGTAACCAGACGCCGTTCCCGGCCTGCGCTGCCTTCCAGAAGAACATCCAGTTTTTCGTGCACTGCCTGAGCAACTTTACCGGCAAGCCGGAACTGGCGATCACGCAGGACGCCGAAGCGCTGCAACGTGCGTTGCGTGACATCAACCAGCTGACCGCAGACCGGGTGCTCAAACCACTTCAAACGCGCACGTTCGCGTTCGAACAGGTCGTGCAGGCGCACCGCTACATGGACAATTGCCCGATTGGCGGGCGCGCAGTGCTGGAGTTTCCCGCTGCCGGGGAATAAGGATTGCCAGCACTGGCACTCCGCACACTTTGAAAGCCTTCCATCACGGAAGGCTTTTTTGTGGGTGAACGCTTTATCACCAAATTCCGGACAAGCTGAATAAAAACATATCCGTGAAGTGCACGTGAGTTGTTTATCAGTCCGATCAAAAGCGTTTAACGCGTATGACAGTCTGACTGACTTTGCAATGAAGTTTCCCACAACCGGGAGTGCACAGTCTGCCTGCTCGATATGGCGGTTTCGTCCCGCGCGGCTGGGGCCGGTCCGGTCTGATCTCTGACATCCCGTTCTGCACGTCAGCCATTAAACACACTGTTTGTTGTGGCCGGATTACAGCAGTTGACTGCGCTGTTTTCATCATGGATCTGTGCATTGTAATTATCCGGAAGATACCGATAATAGTTTCGTAAGTCTTACTCAGGGAATGAGTCATGGTCGATTATAAAACCGGTTGCCAATCCGTTATTCGGGAATACCGTTCACGCACCTTTTCGAATCTGCAGCCAGGGACGGGCGACAAGCAATGAGCACCATTCACGAACAAGCGATGAATTACGTCTACCAGCAGGTCTTGCAACGTCTGCTGAGCTATTTCACCCGCGCCGAACGCACTGCGTTGCAGTTGCTGATCCAGCGTTTGATCGTCGCGGCCGGCGGTATCGAACGGGTGTCCAGCTTCAAGGCGCTGGTCGCATTCGGCGGCGGCAAGGACAGCGCGTACACGCTGGCCTTCATGCGGGCGGCGCAGTTGAGCATCGCGTGCCGGGCGCCGGGGACGTTCAACCTGCGGGTCGCGACTCTGCGCCACGCAGGGATTACGCCCGCTGTCATGGACAATATTCACCGCAGCTACTCTGCGCTGTTCCTGTATGACGACCCGCGCGTCGAAACGCTGGTGATCGACAACCAGTACACCCAGGCATTCGAACCTGACCTGCCGTTCTCAAGTGCCGGGCGAGAGCAGAACCGCTCCGACATGCTG
>JARDZH010000002.1 GCA_029240955.1 Pseudomonas sp.
GCCCGATCCGTCGTTACCCGAGCCTGTCGGACTCATATGGCCAGGCACCGACCCCGCCGCGCGTGCCGCCGGAATGGAGTTGGTCAGTGTATTGGTCGAACCGGTGAGGATGGTGGCCTGCACCACGGGCGGAAACAGGCTGTTGGCAATGCCGTCGCACATCCGGCTCAGGCCCTTGTCCGCTCCGGTTTTGCTCATCGCAACGCCCACGACCACGCTGACGACCGCACCGAGTACGCACGCACCCAATCCGCCGGTCGCCACTGTTATGCCGGTCGCTGCCACAACGGCGGCAGTAGCCAGCGCCCCGATGGCGACGTTCGCGGCGACCTCCAGCACTCCGCCCAGAACATCGGCCATCATCGAGCTATGTTCGAGCCCATCGCCCAGACGAGCCGCCCACAAAGCGTCAGACATGCAAATGGCTCATCAAACGAAGGTCAGGGTTTGCTTGATGGTTGCCCAATGCGCCGCTTCCGCTTCGCCCAGCGGCTGGGCCTTCACGTAGCTCAACGCAATCATCTTGCGAGTGCCAGGCTGCAAGAACGCGAGCTGATACTGATAGACGTTTTCCGGGCCTTTGCTGAACTGGCTGCGCAACTCAACGGCCTCGGTCGCTTGATCCACACCCAGGCGCAACAGCTGCGCGGGCTGAAAACGCAGCTGTTGAACCTGCTGTTCCAAACGTTTGAGCTGGTCGTCGAAATTGCTCTGCAGCGTTTCGTGCTCCGCCAGCAGGCTGCGGCTGATGATCAGCGAGGTAGCCAGCTCCGGAAACTTGAGGATGTTGATGGAAGCGTCCTGCAGCTCGCTTTGCGGCAGCTGGAACTGCAGCTCGTTGATGCGATAGGTCATGGAAGCAAAATCTCGTTATTGAGGCTTGGGGAAGACAGCGGCGATGTTGGCGTCGATGGACGCTTTCACCCCCTGGCCTTCGGGCGCTGCATCAGGCCCTTTTCCGTTGTTGAGGTGCAGCACGCCGCCCGTGTTGAACTGCGCGTCGCCGCTGGCGTGGAAACTGATCTGCACGCCGCTGAGGTTGATCTGCCCGCTCGCGTTGAGCTCCAGCACACTGGCGCCGCACACGAGGCGAAGGTTCTCTCCTACCTCGATCACATAGCTCTGGCTGATGCTGTCGGTCTTGCTTGTGCCGACGGCCAGCACGTCCTCCTGTTTGACGATGCGCACCCGGTTGTTGCCGATCAGCACCGTTTCGTCATGTCCGATGCTCTTGACCCGATCATTCCCTACCAAATGGCTCTCATCGGCCTCTACCACGATGTCCTGATTACGCTCGGCATGGATATACAGCTGCTCCGCCCCCTTCTTGTCTTCCATGCGGATTTCATTGAAGTTGGCGGGCGTGCCGCCTTTGCTCGAACGACTTTTCATGCCGCTCTGGGTCGCATTGGCAGGCAGGTCGTAAGGTACGGTCTGTTCCGCGTTGTAGACGCGACCGGTGATGATCGGGCGGTCGGGATCGCCTTCCAGAAAACTGACAATCACTTCCTGACCGATGCGCGGAATCTGCATCGAGCCCCAGTTCTTGCCGGCCCAGGCCTGGGAGACACGAATCCAGCACGAGCTGTTTTCGTTGGACTGGTCGTGACGGTCCCAGTAGAAATGCACCTTTACCCGGCCGAACTGGTCGGTCCAGATTTCTTCGCCGCTGGGGCCTACCACCAAGGCGGTCTGCGGACCTTTGACCACTGGCCTGGAAGTGCTCGCAAGGGGTCGGAAGCTCTGCTGAGCGTCAATGCAGGTCAGACCGCATTCGAACTGAGCTCCGCCTGCGTCCGCTCCAGATTCAAGTGATTCCTGAGCGACGTAATAGCGCGCGCTGACAATCAGGTACTCCCGGTTCTGGTCCTGTCGACCGAAACCGGACAAGCTGAACAGATCGCCGGCGCCCAACCCTCGCGCATTACCGCTGAGCTCGACCCGTTCATGCAGGCTCTGCAACGCCTCCAGACGGGTGCGCGCGTAATGCTCGCCATCCTCGCTCTGCACATAGGTGCCGGGGTAGTCGTATAACGGATACTCGCCTGCCGTGTGTGGTCGCGGCATCGCCGAGCGCACTTCGATGCGCGCGCCCGGTCGCTGGAAGTCGTAATCGTTGAGTTCCAGCGAGCCAGGCTGGACTTCCTGTGCCAAGCGCCAGTCGTTGATATGGTCGCGCTCGCGATGCTGACCGTCAGGTGGAAAGTAGGGCACCGACTCGTAACCGGGAACCGGCTGATGCGCGCCATAGGCATCGGCCAGCACCAGCACGTGGCGGTCTTTCTCGTGCCGGAAGAAATAGTAGATGCCTTCCTGCTCCATCAGACGGCTGACGAAGTCGAAGCTGCTTTCTCGATACTGCACGCAGTATTCCCACTCGCGGTACGGACGGCTGAGCGCATCCTCGAAGTCGGAAAAACCCAGGTCGCGGAATACCTGCTTGATGATCTGCGGAATGGTCTGGTGTTGAAAAATCCGGCAATCGGATGTGCGTGTCAGCAGCCATAACCAAGGCCGTAAGGTGACCTGATAACTGGCGAACTGACCCCGTTCGACATTCTGGCTGCAACGCGCCACGATCCCGTGGAAATGCCGAAGCCCGCCGCTGCCCAGTTGCAGCGAGAGCGCCATCGGTTTGCCCAGCAACTGGTTGAGATCGATAGCGCCATCGCTGGACGTCAAGTGCAGGTCGTAGTTGAACAGCCGCCCCAGTTCATCGCCGCCGCTCATGTCCTTGAGCAGGAGAACGTCCGGCCCGAGCGGGCTGGTAACTTGCGCCAGGCGTGTGAGTTGCTGGAAGTTCATCGGTTATCTCGTCGAACGTATTTATGGCATCAAGCCTGATCGCTGAACGCGTAGTGCAAGTCATTATCCCGCTGGCTGATACGCACCCCGGCCAGCGGCTTGCCCTCGAGCATGCGGGTCAGGAACTCGCGGCTCATGTCCGGCAGCAGGGTATTGGTCAGGATGGTGTCGATCATGCGGCCGCCGCTTTCCGTTTCGGTGCAGCGCGATACGATCAGATCCACCACCTCATCGTCGTAATCGAAGGCGACTTTATGCGTGCTTTCGACACGCTTCTTGATGCGGCCAAGCTGCAGGCGGGTAATGGCCTTGAGCATGGTGTCGCTTAGCGGGTAGTAAGGAATGGTGACCAGCCTGCCCAGCAGCGCCGGGGGGAATATCTCCAACAGAGGCTGACGCAGCGCCTTGGCGATTGCTTCCGGGTCAGGCACGTCATTGGCGTCTTTGCACAGATGCGAGATCAGCTCGGTTCCTGCGTTTGTGGTCAGCAGGATCAACGTGTTCTTGAAATCGATGACTCGGCCTTCGCCGTCTTCCATCACGCCCTTGTCGAACACCTGAAAGAAGATCTCGTGCACGTCGGGATGGGCTTTCTCAACCTCGTCCAGCAACACCACGCTGTAGGGCTTGCGGCGTACGGCTTCGGTGAGCACTCCGCCTTCGCCATAACCGACGTAGCCTGGAGGGGCCCCCTTGAGGGTCGACACGGTGTGCGCTTCCTGGAATTCGCTCATGTTGATGGTGATAACGTTCTGCTCGCCGCCATACATGGCTTCGGCCAGTGCCAGCGCGGTTTCGGTCTTGCCCACGCCGGATGTGCCGGCGAGCATGAAGACCCCGACGGGCTTGCCAGGATTGTCCAGCCCGGCACGGGAGGTCTGAATACGCTTGGCGATCATCTGCAGCGCGTGGTCCTGACCGATGATTCGCTTCTTCAGATGCTCATCCAGCTTGAGCACAGTCTCCAGTTCGTTTCGTGCCATGCGGCCTACGGGAATCCCGGTCCAGTCGGCCACTACCGAAGCCACAGCCTGATAGTCGACAGTGGGCAAAATCAGAGGGCTTTCGCCTTGCAGATCGCTCAAGCGCTTTTGCAATTCCACCAACTGCTCACGCAGTGCCTGGCCTTGCTGGCCGGCGTTGTCGGTGTCGACCACGCCTGCGCTTTCGCGCAGTTGCGCGCGCAGTCCCAGAAGTTCGTCCACCAGTCCTTTCTCGTCCGCCCAACGGGTTTCCAGCCCGGCCAACCGCTCATGCTCGGCTAGCAGCAGCGCTTGGGTCGCTGTTTGACGAGCCTGCGTATCGATGCCGATGGCATGTTCGCGGGCGATGATCTGCAGTTTGGTTTCCAGCGCCTCGATGCGTCGGCGGCTGTCGTCAACTTCGGCGGGCACCGCGTGCAGGCTGATGGCAACCCGTGCGCAAGCCGTATCGAGCAGACTGACGGATTTATCGGGCAGCTGACGGGCAGGGATGTAGCGGTGCGACAGCTTGACCGAAGCTTCCAGTGCTTCATCAAGAATCTGCACCTGATGGTGTTGCTCCATGGTCGAGGCCACGCCGCGCATCATCAGCAGAGCCTTGTCCTCAGACGGCTCGGCAACCTGAACCACCTGAAAGCGGCGGGTCAGGGCCGGGTCTTTTTCGATGTGCTTTTTGTATTCGGCCCAGGTCGTCGCGGCTACTGTGCGCAATGAGCCTCGCGCCAAGGCAGGTTTGAGCAGGTTGGCTGCATCGCCGGTGCCTGCTGCACCGCCTGCACCCACCAGGGTGTGAGCTTCGTCAATGAACAGGATGATCGGCTTGGGAGAGGCCTGTACGTCTTCGATGACCTGGCGCAGACGTTGCTCGAACTCGCCCTTCATGCTGGCGCCCGCTTGCAGCAGGCCGACGTCCAGGCTGCGCAGCTCGACATCCTTGAGCGCGGGCGGTACGTCGCCGGCAACGATACGCAGGGCGAACCCCTCGACAACCGCAGTTTTGCCCACGCCCGCTTCACCCGTCAGAATCGGGTTGTTCTGGCGCCGGCGCATGAGAATATCCACCAGTTGGCGAATCTCCTCATCACGGCCCACGATAGGGTCAAGTTTGCCGTTGCGTGCTTGTTCGGTCAGGTCCACCGTGAACTTGTTCAACGCTTCCTGCTTGCCCATCGCACTCGGCGCCAGTGCGCCGCTGGCTTCGCCCGGCACAGCACCCGCATTGAAGCCATCGCTGGCGCTCAACGCGTTTTCAGGAGAGTCGCCAACGTACTCAGCGAATCGCTCACTCAACGCCTCGACTTTGATCTTGTCGAACTCCCCGGACAGGCTCTGCAAGGCACGGCGCAGGCTTGGTGTCTTGAGGATGCCGACCAGCAGATAACCGGTGCGCACTTGAGTCTCGCCAAACATCAGGCTGCCGTAAACCCAGCCACGCTCCACCGCTTCCTCGACGTGGGACGAGAGGTCGGTGATCGATGTCGAGCCGCGCGGCAGCCGGTCCAGCGCTTCAGTCAGGTCGCGTGCCAGGCGTGCCGGTTCGATATTGAACTGGCGGACGATGCGGTGCAGGTCGGAGTCCTGAAGCTGCAACAGTTGATGAAGCCAGTGAGCCAGTTCGACATACGGGTTGCCCCGCAATTTGCAGAATACCGTGGCGGCTTCGATGGCCTTGTAGGCCACGCTGTTGAGCTTGCCGAACAGCGCTGCGCGGCTGATTTCACCCATGTTCCTTGCTCCGTGACGAATGTGAGGTCGTTGCCTGATCGGCGTAATGGCGAGCCAGGATCAGATCCTTGGCGTCCTGTTCGGGTCTGCCCAGCCAAGTGTTGAATCCCAGGCGCTGGCGCCCGTCGAGTCGAAAGCGCGGGACTTCGGTTTGCCTGAGGACCAGGTTCAGATCCCAATCCAGCTCCTGGCCCAAGTACTCGGCGACCCAGCCGACCAGCTCTTTGAAAGGCTGGCCGTCAGGCAGCATGCCCATGTAATCAACGAGCTTGAGCGGGCCAAGACGAATGCGGAATTTGTGCTGGCGGTCCCACACATAGCGGCCAAGACACAGGTCATTGCCCAGGCGGTTGGCGCTGACGCCCATGCGACTGCGCTCGGGCAGTTCCAGCCATTGACCGACGTACTCTTCGATCTCGACCGGTAAGCCGAAATATTCGGACAGGATCGCCCGCAGCCCGTCCGGATAGCGCGTCTGTGCGGCGAGATGGCCAGTGAAGTGCAATTTGGCGATGTCGCTGACAGGGCCGTGATCCTGCAGGTCGGGCATACCACGGCCGCTGAGTGCAGCGAGTCGCGCTGACCAGTAATCGTCGTCCGGGCGATCATGACTGACCGTAGGACGGGCTTCGGCCCAGGCGCGGTAGAACAGACTCAACAGGCGATGATGAAAAACGTCCAGGAAACGTTTGCTGGCACTGTCGGCATTATTACGCTGGCGCTCGCGCACATATTCGGTGATGTGCAGCGGCATGGGTCCGTTGGGGCCGCCAAGCCCGAAGAAATACTGTTCCAAGCGTGCTGGCTTGCCGGCTTCGGCAGGCTTTACGGATGCCAGTGTCGCAGGCGCGAAGGAGCTTTCCGGCTGTTGGCCGAGGCGCAACGGATCGTCGGCAAGGCGCAGCGAATGGCCGAAGCGCGGCAGCTCGGGCGACTCGCATTCTATTCGACGCAACGCGTGGAAGAAGTCGTACTCCCAAGGTTGCTCCTCCATGTCATTCAAAGTATTCACAGCGTCGGGCGTCGTCCTGGCTTGGCTTTCCATCGCATGATCTCGCCGCGCTCGGTGGTACGAATCACCGTCTCGGTAAAACTGTTGATCGACACGTAGCGCGCCAGAAAGCGCTCGAAGACTGCGCCCAGCAGGAACACACCTGTGCCACGAAAGGCGTTCTCGTCGAACTCCAGAGTAATCTCCAGTCCGCGACCGAACACGATGGGGCCGGGCATCGGGAGACGTCGGGTGCAAGGCTTGCTGCTGACGTTTCGCAGCCCCTCGATCTGCAGCTGCAGTGCGGCGTCCTGGTCATCGCCATACAGTCGTAGTAACTCACGCAAGGCAGCAGCGCCTTGGCCCTGTTCGCTCAGCGACAGGTAGTTGAGAGACAGCTGGCTGATCAATCGCCAAGCCTTATTGTCGTGAGCGTGGCTGGCGCGCGGCTTGCTGGGCCCGGCCAGACAACGAATGGCCGAAACCGGTGCGCTGTCAGCGAGAGTGAAATCGGTCTTGCCGTTGCCCACGCTCATGAACAACGGGAGGTCCCGGTTCGTGCACAACGCCGTAAGACCCAACTGCCGCAAATCATGGCGGTAGGGCGCCTGACCGCCGTCCACGAGGCTGATAAAGGTCTCACTGCCAATGTAAGACGAGCGCGTGCCATTGCGCCTTTGTTCGCTCGACAGCACCCGAGGCTCGCGGCGCAGGATGTAGTAGGCCTGATCTCGACCGTAGCGCGACGGATCACGAACCGCATAGAACGGCAAGAACGGTTGGTCCGGACCTGTACCGTGGCCGGTCACTGAATTGAGCGAATGGATCTCGAAATCCATGGGTCGCGTGCGGTCTGCGATCGCATGATGCTCGTGCACTCGATCGGACAAATGAATGCGATCCAGGCGACGTGGAAACAGGTTGATCGCTGGCGTGCAGAAGGGCACGAATTGCTCGGTGCCAATACTGCTTTCCAGGCTCTGGTCGAACCTGTCGAATAGCACGATTAGCTCCAGCTCCTGGCCGTCACAGCGCTGCACCGCGCGGGTCAACTCGGCAAACTCCACGAACAGGAAGCGTTGGGGCAGGGCGAAATACTCCTGCAAAAGGCGATAGCCCTGAAAGGCTTGCGGCACCACCGGAAGCGCCGCTTCGCGATCATCAAAGCCACAGGGACGCAACGCGTCTGCCGGTAGACGCTCGACCCAATCGCCGCCGGGCTGACGAGCAAACACCGCGCAAGCGTTGCCCAGTAACTGCTCATAGAGTCTGAAAGGTTGCTCGTCAGCACCACTGAGATACAGCGGAAGGCTCTGCAGATTCAGTTTGTCGAAGCTCAGCTCAGCGCCGGTACGCAACGTAATACGCAAACCCGCCTTGGCCGTTGGTTCGCTTGCTGCCAGCCGCCCCAGCACGGCGGACGGATTACCGAAATATTCGGCATCACTGACTTTCAGCGGCCACAACGTTACCGCATGGGCCGTACGGTACTCGCAAGAGGTCTGCGAGTCGCGCGCCAGTGCGCCGCGCAGCACGCTGTCACGAGGCAGCGTGAAACCCTGGCTCAACGAGCCCTCGTCCGGATCGGTCTGCATCTGCACGACCGTCATCGACGGTGTCGGTGCCAGATAATGCGGATAGGCGATTTCCAACAGGTTATGGGTAAAGGTCGGGTACTCGGCATCAAGCTTGAGCTGCACCCGCGCGGTGAGATAGGCGAAACCTTCCAACAGGCGCTCGACATACGGATCAGCGCAGTCCACACCAGACAAGGTCAGGCGGCTGGCGATCTTCGGGTATTCCCGCGCAAACTCGGCGGCACTTTCGCGGATGTGCTGCAGTTCCTGGTTGTAAAGCCCGAGCAGGCGAGGGTTCATGGGCGTCTCCGCTGATCGGCAGGCAAGACTCTGACGTGGCCGGACTCCAGGTCCAGCTCGGTGCGCAGCAGCAAGGGCAGCGCAACGGGCTGCGCCCACAGATCCCCCTGGATTTCGAAACTCAATGCGTTGTGATTCATCTGGTCATGCCCGGTGCGTGCGCGCACGGTCAGGGTATGGGCCAGAATCCTCGGCTCGAAGGTGGCAATGGCACGATGAATCAGGCTCTCCAACAGACCGATATCGATGCTGGAAGCGCTGTTGCCAGCCAGTGGCGCCAACCCGTAATTGATGACCGAGGTGCCAGCGTGAGTGTGGAGCGTGGCGTCCGCATCCAGCAGCGAGGTTGTATTGAGCAGCCAGGCGAGGTCGCGCAGTACTGACGCTTTCAACTGGCTCACGGACAGGACGCGTTTGTCCGCGCTCTCTTGCGGATTGGCAGGTTCGTCGTCGGTCAGGCGGTCGAGCAGTGACGGCTGCAGGCGCTCGCGAGGGATAAGGTCGTTCACCAGTCGAACATCGCTGTGTAGTCTTTCTGATCTCCGGCGCCGCGCAGGCAGCTGGCGCTCCTCGCGATGACTGAAACCTCGGGCTTCCCGTTGATCAGGCGAACTGCCCGGTATTCAGAGCGGCATTCAAGACGACTGCCCGCAATCGGCATGACATGCAGCACGATGACAATGGGTACATTCCGGTAAGTCTCGACATGCGCCTCGCCCTGGGGATCGACGCTGAAATGGCAAGGCCACGGGATATCCAGAGGCAGCACGCTTTTATCCGGCTTGAGCAGAGCGCACCCTTGCTGGTCCTGCTTGAGCGCGAAGGTCTGTCCATCCAGGGTGACCTGTACCGGCTGATCAGCCAAAGAAGCAGACGTGACGGGCGTTCCAGCGCATGCATAGAGGCTGCACAGCATGCAGCCCAGGAGCAACGGAGCCTTGAGCAATCTGATCATGCCAGCTCCCAGAACCAGATTTGTCTGGCCATGTGCCGGGGATCGTCATAACGGCCCGCCGTGAGGCCATGTTTCCATAAATCGATGTGGTCGCCGGTGCGCGTATCTGCTGACTGACCTGATTGTGCAAAACAATCCTTGAAGAAAATGATGCCTGTCTTGTCGCTCAGCTTGAGCCGGTCCTGTGCAGTGCCGCCCAATATCAACGGGCGCCCCAGGTGGTGTTTCCACAGCCAGTTGGCCAGTGATTCGGCACCCCGCGCGTGTTCGTGCTGACACTTGGGTTCGGTGTAGGTGGACTTGTTGACCTTGATATTCCTTTCCGCATTCAGCGCGTAACTCATGCGTATGGCGCACTGATTTTCCCAGGGCCCGTCGCAGGGTTTGCCCGCGTCGAACGCTTCCCAGATCTTGAGGTATTCGCTCCACAGATTGGTGAACGAAGGCTTGGCCATCTTCCAGTCTCCTTACCCTTTATCGCGCAGGCATTTCGTGCTGAATGCCCCCGGCCTTGCAACCGGGGGGCCATACTCAGCGCTTGGTGTTAGAGCGGATGTTCCAGCCGTATTTGATCGGCCCACCTTCTTTCGAACCGTCAGCTTTCTGAGGCTGGTAGTCGACCATGACCTGAGCGAAGTTAAGGGTAACGTTCTCCACCATGCGGTCGTCGCTGCCCGAGCCGCCGGTGCTCAGCGAGGTGATGATCACTTCTTCCAGGTTGATGATCATATATTCGACCTGGCTCTCGCCCCCGGCCTTGCGCACGGTGAGCTTGACCTTGTCGATGTGCTTGCCGCTGGAGCAATGCATCATCAGGTTTGGCGTGGCCTTGTCGACGTACTTGGTGATCGACAGGTCCTGGATGTTCACCTTGCCCGCGCCGCCGCCAGTGCCCTGGTGCATGTTCCCGGACTGGGACATGCCCCAGCTCCAGTTCAATACGTCGATTTCGTCCTTGTGGGCTTTGTCCATTGACTCGCCCTTGATGTCACCGATCTTGATGAAAATATCGACAGCCATGTTTTCTCCTGATGTGGCATGGGCCACGTACTAGTGTCCAGAACCGGTGGCCGCAACCTGTGCACAACCACCGGCGTCGCGTCTGTCAATGACGACTCAAGCGCCCTTGGCCGACGGTAGCTTCGATACCAGACGCAACGATACGGTCAGCCCTTCGAGCTGGTAATGCGGGCGCAGGTAGAAGCGTGAGTTGTAATAACCCGGGTTGCCTTCGACGTCTTCGACTACGACTTCGGCAGCCGCCAGTGGATGCTGTGCTTTGGTGGTTTCTGTGGAGTGAGCCGGATCACCGTCGACGTAATTCAGAATCCAGTCCTGCAGCCAGCGCTGCATCTCGTCCTTTTCTTTGAACGAGCCGATCTTGTCGCGCACGATGCATTTGAGGTAGTGCGCGAAGCGGCATGTGGCGAACAGATACGGCAGACGGGCCGCCAGGTTGGCGTTGGCAGTAGCGTCCGGATCGTCATACTCGGCAGGTTTCTGCAACGACTGGGCGCCGATGAAGGCTGCGAAATCCGTGTTCTTCTTGTGCAGCAGCGGCATGAAACCGTTTTTCGCCAGCTCGGCCTCGCGGCGGTCGGAGATAGCAATTTCGGTCGGGCATTTCATGTCCACGCCGCCGTCATCGGTGGGGAAGGTATGCGCGGGGAGGTTCTGTACTTCGCCGCCAGACTCCACACCGCGGATCCGCGAGCACCAACCGTAATGCTTGAACGAGCGGTTGATGTTCACGGCCATCGCGTAGGCAGCGTTGGCCCAGGTGTACTTGGCGCTATCTGCACCGTCGGTATTCTCTTCGAAGGCAAACGCCTCCACCGGATCGGTCTTGGCACCGTAAGGCAGGCGCGCCAGGAAGCGCGGCATGGTCAGGCCGATGTAGCGCGAATCTTCTGACTCACGCAGCGAGCGCCAGCCAGCGTATTCAGGCGTCGTGAAGATCTTGGTGAGGTCACGGGGATTGGACAGCTCCTGCCACGAACCCATGCCCATCACGGTCGGCGAGGCCGCAGCGATGAATGGCGCGTGCATGGCGGCGCAGACCTTGGAGAGCTCGCCCAGCAACTCGACATCCGGCGGCGACTGATCGAAGTAGTAGTCGCCCACCAGGCAACCGTAAGGTTCGCCGCCGAACTGGCCGTATTCCTCTTCATACATTTTCTTGAAGATCGGGCTCTGGTCCCATGCCGTGCCTTTGAATTTCTTCAGGGTCTTGTGCAGCTCCGGCTTGGAGATATTCAGTACACGGATCTTGAGCTGGTCATCGCTTTCGGTGTTGTTGACCAGATAGTGCAAACCTCGCCAGGCGCTTTCCACTTGCTGGAAATCCTGGTGATGGATGATCTGATTGACTTGCGCGGTGAGCTTGGCATCGATGGCAGCAATGATCGACTCGATGGACTTGATCGCGTCGTTGGACACCAGGTCGGTCTGCGCCAAAGCCTGCTCGGCCAGCGTGCGCACGGCGGTTTCCACTGCTTCGCGGGCGCGCTCGGTTTTTGGTTTGAATTCCTGCAACAGCAGCGAAGCAAATTCGCTGGTCTGCTCGGTGGCCCCTTGCTGGGCCTGATATTCGCGGCTCGATTCGGTCATGATCTGGGGTCCTGGTTACGCGTTGGGCTCGGCATCCTGAGGCTTTGGCGCACTTGCCAAAGCCTGGAGCAGCGCGGGGTCCTTGATGGCTTTCATGATGATTTCTTCTGCGCCGGTCTTGCCGTCCATGTACGTCAGCAGGTTGGCGAGTTGAGTGCGTGCTTCGAGCAGCTTGTTCAGCGAATCGACCTTGCGTGCCACAGCGGCAGGGCTGAAGTCGTCCATGCTTTCAAACGTGATGTCCAGGCTCAGATTGCCTTCGCCGGTCAGCTCGTTAGGCACGGTAAAGGCCACGCGCGGCTGCATGGCTTTGAGACGCGAGTCGAAGTTGTCGACATCGATCTCCAGGAACTTGCGGTCGGCCACAGGCGCCAGCGGCTCGGCAGGCTTGCCGGCCAGATCGGCCATGACGCCCATGACGAAAGGAAGCTGGACCTTTTTCTCGGCGCCGTAGAGCTCCACGTCATATTCGATCTGGACGCGGGGCGCGCGGTTACGCGCAATGAATTTCTGAGAACTGGTGTTCGCCACGTTGCTCCTCCTGGTCGCTGTGCGACAGTGTTGGCGTCATCGGTCGTTGCCGGTAACGGGATTGCGTGATCCAGACTGCTGGCCCTGTCGGGTCAGTCAGCCTCGGGTCCGCGCAAGTTTTCAAATTGGGACATGCCGTCAGGAATCAGATTGCGCACGATGGTCTCGAAGTCTGCATCCACCAGGTTCTTGGCCCTGTTCAGCAGCATCGGCACCGGGCTGGAAGGCTCGTGGCATGCGTAATAGGTCAGAATCCGGTCAAGGCTGCGCAACACGTCGTCGCGACTGGCAATCTCGGTACTGGCGCGCGCTGCGCCTGGAATCCGCGCCTCGTGGAGCTGCTCCTGAGCGCTCGGATCCTTAGATGAGTCATCAGCCGGCTCTCCACTCTCATGACCAGGCGCGGTCAGGTCGCCCAGCACCTGAAGCGCCTGCTTGAGCGGCTGTTTGAGCGCAGCCAGATCAACGCCTTGCGCAGAGCCCACTTGCTCCGAGACTAGTCGCTCGATAGCGTCGATCGTCAGGCGGGCGTCGCTCAAGGCTGTACGGGTCGCATCGAGCTGAGCCGGATCGCTGTCGCGCAGCGCGGCGGAAAGCTCGTCGAGTCTCAGCTGTTCGTCGCTGAAAGTCTGCAGACCGCTGGCATTCAAAGCCGCGCGAAGCGTGATGGTGCCGAATGCGCGTGACCGGATCAGCACGCTTTCACGCAGCAGACGTACGTTGGCATCACAGGCCAGGCCGGAGAGGGCGTTTACGCGAACGGTGGGGTCGTTGTCGTCATCGGCGTCGAGTTGCGGGAACAGACTGGCCCAATAGCGTTCGAGCAGCTGGTTGACCAGGGAAAGGCCCGCACTCAACCCTGATACACCTTCCAGAGCAAGTTGGCTCTGCACAAGGAAATGGCAGATGCGCAAATCCTTGCTGCGTTGCAGCAAGGCGATACAAGTCTGCTCGATGGCGCGCCATTGAGGAGGTTCGGCAGGTTGAATCGCATCGCCCATGACACGTTCCGGTTTGCCCTGAGCATCGCGCTCCAGTTGCAGAAAGTCCGGGTCATATTCCAGATCGTCGCCACAGGGAAAGTTGGCGGATATGGCGGCAAGCAACAACGGGACATCCACCAAAACCGATCTCCTTATCAAATCAGATGATGTATTGCTGTGCTTTAGGAAATTTTTTTGAACAAGTTCTCAAAACTGCTGTCAGCATGCTCTGGCTGATATCAAAGTGAAATCATACGCGTGCTGGCGTTGTGCATTTTTGGTGTAGTACATATGCGTTGTCAAGGTTAAGCTATGCGCCCTCTGTTACACGGAAAGTGCCGCGTGCAGGGAATGTGCGGGCTTTCACAGCCAAATGGCATTGTCATGAAAATGCCTTGAAAGAATAGGAATAGTCGGCGGCAAAATACCCGGATTCTATGAGTGCGGTGCGTGATGCGAACCGGGCGTAGATAAAGCCGAAAGAACTTTCAGTATTGAACTGTACATGCGCGATGTATGCAGGGAGGCGCGATGTCGCTGTGCTTGACTATTACTAGTTACCATAAAATCACGCCCGGACAATGTCCTGAGAAATCAATGGATATGGGCGTGATGGCAATTGGCCGCGGTCAAGAAAATGACTGGGTACTTCCGGATCCGGAACGACTCGTCTCGCAAAAGCATTGTGTTATCCAACACAAAGATGGTCGTTATTACTTGACCGACCTCAGCACTAATGGCGTAGAACTCGTTAACACCGGGATTCGCCTGCGACGCGGTCAGAGCGAGCCGCTGCAGGATGGCGAGATCATTCGAATTGGCGAATACGAAATCGCTGCACGCATCGATTTCAAAATGGCGTTGAGCGATGCCAATGCTCCAGTCAGCAACTCGCCTCATAGCTTCGAAGCTCTGATGGCCAACCAAAGCAGCCCGTATTCAGCGAGCGTCGCCCCACCTGGACCTGTATCAGCCCGCTTCCAGGGCGGTTCTTCTCAGGATACTTTTCCAGACCTGTTCGATTTTCTGACACCGTCCAGCGTCGCACCGGCTACCCAGCCGGATCACGTCCCGGCCGAACAACACGATTTCCGTCCTCCTGTTCCCGCTCCGGCATACACACCGTCACCGGAAGCACCGCGTGCCGGTCTGATTCCCGACGACTGGGACCCGTTCGCGGACTTGGCTGCGCTGCCTGTCCAGCCACGGCCAGCAGAAGCACCAGTGGCATCGGAGCCTTCGGCGCCGGTACTCCCGACGGCGGCCGTGGTGCTGGAAAAGTCTCAGGGTTCAATTCTGCCAAACCCAATAGCGGCGGCCGTCCCTGAAGAGGAGCGTGCGCCAGCGCCGGTCGAGACTCCCGATCTGCTACAGGCCTTTTTACGCGGTGCCGGGTTGGACCAGCTGCGCATTGACCCGCAGCAAGCCCAGGCGCAGATGGAAGCCATCGGACGCAGCTACCGGTTGATGGTTGAGGGCCTGATTGACGTGTTGCGCGCACGCACAAGCCTCAAAGGCGAGTTCCGTATGCAGCAGACCATGATTCAGCCGGTGCAGAACAATCCGCTGAAGTTCGCTCCCAATGCTGACGAGGCCTTGTTGTTGCTGTTGCGCCATGGCGGCGAGGCGTTCATGGCGCCCGAACAGGCTGTCAGCGACAGCTTCGACGACCTGCGCGCACATCAGCTAGCTGTTATGGCCGGTGTCGAAGCCGCCATTAAACACTTGCTGCAGCGTTTTGAACCTACACAGCTAGAGGCTCGCATGGGCAGCAAAACCAGCGGCCTGGCGGGCCTGTTCGGTGGCTCGAAGCAAGCGCAGTACTGGCAACAGTTCACAGAGCTCTACAGCAGTATTTCCCGCGAGGCACAAGACGATTTTCAAGACCTTTTCGGTCGTGAGTTCAGCCGTGCCTATGAAGAACACAGCGCGCGTCTGCGCCGCTCCTGAGCGACATGGCTAACTTAAGGCCCGAGGATAAAAGGATGTATCGCAGTGTTGTATTGGCAGCCATGACGTTGTTGATGCTGGGCGGCTGTGCCAAGGACGGGCCTGTAGCCCAGGCCGTCGTGCCCGATGTCGTCAATGCCACCACTTTGTCATTTCAGGCCGCCCAAGACCTGAACCCTGGAGTTACCGGGCAGGCTGCGCCGGTGCGGGTCCGCATCTACGAGCTCAAGAACAGTGCGGCGTTCCTGCGAGCTGACTATTTCGCGCTGGCCGACCGCGCACCGGCGACGTTGGGCGTAGACCTGATCGATCAGGACGAAGTGCTGGTCCAGCCTGGCGAAACACGAGTGATAGTCCGCCATCTCGATCCTGCGGCTCGGCACGTAGGCCTTGCAGTGGGCTACCGCGAGATCGACCGTGCATTGTGGCGGACGCTGATCGACGTCTCGGCAGGCCGAAACACCGAACATCGCATCAAACTCGACATGCGTTCCCTGCACGTCGACCACGCTACGCCCGCAACCCGCCCGGCTCAATAGGTAATCGGAGAAACCATGTCCTGGAACAATCGAGTGGTCTGGTCGGAAGGCATGTTCATCGCAACGCAGCACTTCCAGCAGCATGACCGCTATCTGGAGAACCTGATCGACGCACGCAGCCGTCCCTTGTCGGCAGGTGCCTGGGGTTTCTCCGATCTGCTGATCGATCAGGGTTTGCTGAGTCAGGGCAAGCTGGCCATCGTATCGGCCCGTGGATTGTTGCCTGACGGCACACCGTTCAGCATCCCTCAGGACGACTTGGCACCCAGCCCGCTGGCCATTGACGACAACCTGCGCGACGGCGTTGTCTATCTCGCCCTGCCGCTCAAACGTGCCGGCGCGCGGGATACCGTGGATGAAGGCGAAGCCTTGGGCGGTGCTCGCTACGTCAGTCAGGTGCGGGAAGTGCGCGATGACAATGCGCCCTTCGAAAATCGAGCGCCGGTCGCGGTAGGCTCTCGGGCGCTACGACTGCTGACTGCCAAGGATGGGCTGAGCGACTACGCCGTGCTGGGTGTCGCGCGTATCAAGGAAAAGCGGGCCGATCAGGCGCTGGTTCTGGATAACGACTACATTCCGCCACTGCTGGATGTCGCGGCGAGTCGCTCGTTGTCGGCGTTCCGAAGCGAGCTGCAAGGGCTGTTGCGCCAGCGCGGTCAGGCCCTGGCGGGGCGGGTGGTCGTTTCCGGTGCTGGCG
>JARDZH010000357.1 GCA_029240955.1 Pseudomonas sp.
CCCGCCGGCGTCGACACGCTGCAGCCCGGCGACATCGTTCAGGCAGGCATCGACGGTATCGCGCAATTGAGCATGCAGGTCGGCGCCCGGCCTTGATTGACCCCTTTCTCTACAAGGAAAACGTACATGTCAGAACAGACACACATCGCCCTGGTAACGGGCGCTGGTAGCGGCATCGGCCGCGCCGTGGCTCAAGGGTTGCTGAACGACGGCTTTACCGTCGTGGTGACAGGTCGCCGTCTGGAACCACTGCTTGAAATCGTCGAAACCGCCAAGGCGCAGGGTCAGCAAGCGCTGGCAGTGACCAGCGACGTGCGCGACCCGGCCAGCGTCGACGCGCTGTTCGCCAAAATCGAAGAAACCTACGGCCGTCTGGACCTGATATTCAACAACGCCGGCATCAACGCCCCCGCCGTGCCGATGGACGAACTCGATCTCAGTCAGTGGCTGGACGTGCTCAACACCAACGTCACCGGTGTGTTCCTGTGCAGCCGCGCTGCTTTCGGCCTGATGCGCCGGCAACAGCCGCAAGGCGGCCGGATCATCAACAACGGCTCGATTTCTGCGCACAGCCCGCGCCCGTTCACGGCGCCCTACACCGCCAGCAAACACGCGGTGCTCGGCCTGAGCAAAAGCCTGGCGCTGGACGGTCGCGAGTTCAACATTGCCTGCACCCAGATCGACATCGGCAATGCCCTGACCGAACTGTCGGTGCGCATGACCAAAGGTGTGCGCCAGGCCAACGGCCAGATCGCGGTGGAACCCATGGTCGACGTCAAGCACGTCGCCGATGCGGTGCGCTACGTCGCGGGTCTGCCGCTGTCGGCGAACGTGCTGAACATGACCGTAATGGCAACCAACATGCCGTTTGTCGGTCGCGGTTGAGCCCCAGTCCTTATCCTTTCAAGCGAGGTCCCCATGAAACCTGAAGTGCTACAGCTCAGCCCGATCCTGATCCCGGACGTGCTCAAAACCCTGGAAAACACCTACACTGTGCGGCCGTACTACACGCAGACTGACAAGGCCGCTTACCTCAAGGAGCACGGCGCCAACATTCGCGGCGTGGTGACCGGCGGCCATACCGGCATCACTCGCGAGGTCATGGAACAGTTGCCGCGTCTTGAGGTGATCGCGGTCAACGGCGTTGGCACCGACGCGGTTGACCTGGCCTACGCCCGCGATCGTGGCATTCACGTCACCGCCACCATCGGCGCGCTGACTGAAGACGTTGCGGATCTCGCCATCGGCCTGCTGATCTCCGCCTGTCGCGGCATCTGCACCGCAGACCGCTTCGTGCGCGCCGACCTCTGGAACAAGAGCCCGACACCGCTGGCACCGCTGCCGCTGGCCCGTCAGTTCAGCGGCATGCGTATCGGCATCGTCGGCATGGGTCGGGTCGGACGCGCGGTGGCGACTCGCGCGGCGGCGTTCGGCTGCCCGATTCAGTACACTGACCTGCAGGCGATGAGCGACGTCCCTCATGCGTTCGTACCGGATCTGGTGGAGCTGGCGCGTGGCAGCGATGCGTTGATCCTGGCCGCCGCAGCAGACAAGGCCAAAGGCATCATCGATGCCCAGGTGCTTGAGGCACTGGGTGCCGAGGGTTATCTGATCAACGTCGCGCGCGGTTCCCTGGTCAATGAGCCGGATCTCGTGGCCGCGCTGGCCGCCGGCCGCATCGCCGGTGCGGGGCTGGACGTGTTCGTCGATGAACCGAACGTGCCCACCGAGCTCTACGGCATGGAAAACCTAGTGCTGCAGCCGCATCGGGCCAGCGCCACGGTTCAGACTCGTACGCGCATGGGGCATATGGTGCTCGACAGCCTGGCGGACGGTCTGGCAGGCAAGGTGCCGCAGGGGTGTGTGACGGCCGGCTGAACCCCCTTTCGCGCTATCGATGACCGCCATTTGGTGGTCGTTGATAGCCGTTGCCTATCTTCTCCCAATACTCAGGTTATTAGACCTCTGCCCTTCTGTGTCTACGCTTGTACGAGCAGCGTGCGCCCGCAAACGACGAGCCTTGCATTTCACCTCGCCCCTGCAGCGTCTCTGCCATTCATTTACGTGTTCTTCCGGCCCAGAGCAGGCCGGTAGCCCTGATGACATTACAAGGTAGACAAGAATCATGGCAGACGAATCGAAATGCCCGTTCCAGCACGCGGCCGGCGGCGGCACGTCCAACCGCGACTGGTGGCCCAAGCAGCTGAATCTCAAGATCCTGCATCAGCACTCATCGCTGTCCAACCCGATGGACCCGGACTTCGATTACGCGCGGGCGTATAAAAGTCTCGACTTCGAAGCGGTCAAGCAGGATCTGCGCGTGCTGATGACCGACTCCCAGGAATGGTGGCCTGCCGACTTCGGTCATTACGGCCCGCTGTTCATTCGCATGGCCTGGCACAGCGCCGGTACTTACCGCATCTTCGACGGCCGGGGTGGCGCGGGCGCCGGTCAACAGCGTTTCGCACCGCTCAACAGCTGGCCGGACAACGTCAGCCTCGACAAGGCCCGGCGCCTGATCTGGCCGATCAAACAGAAATACGGCAGCCGGATTTCCTGGGCCGACCTGATCGTCCTGACCGGTAACGTCGCGCTGGAAAGCATGGGCTTCAAGACCTTCGGTTTTTCCGGCGGACGCCCGGACGTGTGGGAACCGGATGAAGACGTGTACTGGGGTTCGGAAACCACGTGGCTGGGCGGTGATTCGCGCTATGGCAAAAGCGGCCAGGGCCCACTGGTGGCCGAGCCGGAGCTGCACGGCACTGAAGAAAGTCGCAATGAAGCGCCGGGCCGTGACCTTGAAAACCCGCTGGCCGCCGTGCAAATGGGCCTGATCTACGTGAACCCGGAAGGCCCGGATGGCAACCCTGATCCGGTGGCGTCGGCCAAGGACATTCGCGAAACCTTCGGCCGCATGGCCATGAACGACGAAGAAACCGTCGCGCTGATCGCCGGCGGCCACACCTTCGGCAAGACCCATGGCGCGGGTCCGGCCACTGCAGTGGGCGCCGAGCCTGAGGCGGCAGGTCTGGAAGAGCAAGGCTTTGGATGGCGCAGCAGCCACGGCACCGGCAAGGGCCGCGACACCATTACCAGCGGGCTGGAAGTGACCTGGACCTCCACACCGACCCAGTGGAGCAACGGTTATCTGGAAAATCTGTTCGGATTCGAGTGGGAGCTGTTCAAAAGCCCTGCCGGCGCGCATCAGTGGCGGCCTGTCAACGGCGGCGGCGCCAACACCGTGCCCGAAGCCCACGACCCCGGCAAACGTCGTCAGCCGGCCATGCTCACCGCCGACCTCGCGCTGCGCTTCGATCCGGCTTACGAGAAGATCGCCCGACGCTTCAAGGACAATCCGGATCAGCTCGCCGACGCCTTCGCGCGTGCCTGGTTCAAGCTGACGCATCGGGACATGGGGCCGTTATCCCGCTATCTCGGCCCGGAAACGCCAACCGAAGAGCTGATCTGGCAGGACCCGCTGCCGGACATCGACTACGCAGTGGTGGGTGACGCCGAGATTGCCGCGCTCAAGGACAAGGTGCTGGATTCCGGTCTCTCGATCGCCCAGTTGGTCAGCACGGCGTGGGCCTCGGCTTCCACCTTCCGAGGCTCGGACAAGCGTGGCGGCGCCAACGGTGCGCGCTTGCGGCATGCTCCGCAGAAATTCTGGCAGGTCAATCAGCCGGAAGAACTCGGCCATGTGTTGTCGAGGCTGGAAATGATTCAGAACGAGTTCAACGCTTCAGGCACCGGCAAGAAAATCAGTCTGGCTGACCTGATCGTGCTGGCGGGCTCTGCGGCCGTGGAAAAGGCGGCGCGGGATGCGGGTCATTCGGTCACGGTGCCGTTCAGTCCCGGTCGCGCAGACGCGTCGCAGGAACAGACCGACGTCGAGTCGTTCTCGGTGCTGGAGCCAATGGCCGATGGTTTCCGTAATTATCTGCGAGGCAACCTCAAGCCAAGCGCCGAGGCGTTGCTGGTGGACAGGGC
>JARDZH010000358.1 GCA_029240955.1 Pseudomonas sp.
TTGCGCATCCGCTGAACCCGCTCGGGACCCAGGTTGTAAGCGGCCAGCACGAATGCCATCCGCTCGCGCTCATTCACCTTGGGGCTGGAGAAGAACTTGCGCTGAATCAGTGCCATGTAGCGGGCTGCTGCCTTCACGTTCGTATCGGTGCTGCGGATGTCCGGAACGCCGACACGCTTGGCGGCCGACGGCGTGATCTGTAACAGTCCGGTCGCGCCGCCAGATCCCTTGGCGCGCGGTTCGAGCTTCGACTCCTTGAACGCCAGCGCTGCCAGATCGAGCCAGTCGATACCCTGCGCGTCCGCGTGCCGCTGCAGCACCGGGCGCAGCGCTTCGAGCTTGCGAACGTTGCCGCGCACCAGAGGATTATTCAGGCGGTACATGTCCTTGTAGGCTTTTTCGAACGCCAGATCCGCCCCTGCCGCAGGCTTGTAGGCGGAGAGAAACCGATCCACGCTGCTGCGCAACTGTGGCGCGTCGTCTCGCATGTACCAGCTGATGTCATCCTGGGTTTTCACGATCAGCCCCCGGTCCAGCCGCAGCTTCGGCATCACCCGCGCCCAGCGCTCGGCGATCGGCTGCTCGACCAGCGTCAGCGGGTAAATCCCTGCCTGCACCATTTCCAGCACGTCTTCGACCGCCAGGCTGGGGTCGACCCATTCGATTTTTACCGGTGGCAACTTGCGCAGTTCCAGCCGCCGGTTGACGTCGTGCAACGCCTGATCCGCCGCGCTGCCGGTGGAAAGCGTGAGCGTGCGGCCGGACAGTTGCTCCAGATGGCGGAGACTACGCTGGCCCCGCACGCCGACGACGATCAGCGGCACGTCATGCACGATCGGCTGGCTGGCCTGAATGCCTGTGGCGCTAGCGGTGTCGAGCAGTTCGCCGGGCGCGATCAGGTCACCCTCGCCCCGCTGCAAGGCCGCAAGCAGCTGGTTCTTGGCGGTGGGAATGACCTTGAAAGTCAGCTTCTTTGCACCAGGCGTCTGAGTGTTCAGATATTCCTCGAACGCCTGCAGGCGGTGGTACTCGACGCCGATCTCCTGCCCCTTCACCCCGCCGGAGCTGTTGCGACTCTGGTTGACCAGCACGCGCAGCACCTTGTCACTGCGGATGGAATCCAGATCCCGCGTCTGGGCGTGATGCTGCACCGCGACCGGTCCGGCCGGGCGCGCGCTGACGGACAGCGGCGACAGGGTCAGCAGGCAGGCAAAACAGACAAACGCGGTTCGGGACATTCACGCCTCCAGGGGGAAATACCGGGACAGGACAACGAATTGATCGGACCCACAGAACGTTGAAACATTGACGAGCTCGCCGATTGTTCGGCCAACCCCTTGAAGCGACGGCATTTTTTATTGTGGCCGCAGCTCTGCTATCCTCGGCAGCCTTCGGCTGGAGGTAGCACCATGCAACTCATCGACATCGGCGTCAACTTGACGAACTCAAGCTTTGCTTCCCAGCGACAGTCGGTGCTCGACCGTGCGTACGCCGCAGGCGTCGCGCAATTGGTGGTGACCGGGACCAGCATCGAAGGGAGCGAAGAGGCTTTGCAGCTGTGCCATGAGCTGGACGAAAGCGCCCGGCGCCTGTTCAGCACGGCGGGGATTCACCCCCATTCGGCCAGCGAATGGCACGGTGAAACCGAACGTCAGTTGCGCGCACTGCTCAAGGAGGAACGCGTGCGCGCTGTCGGCGAATGCGGTCTGGATTTCAACCGCGACTTCTCGCCGCGACCGCAGCAGGAGAAGGTGCTTGAAGCGCACCTGGCCCTGGCAGCCGAACTGCAATTGCCGGTCTTTCTCCACGAACGCGATGCGAGCCAGCGCTTGCTGGACATCCTGCGCGACTTCCGCGACAGGATTCCCGCCGCAGTGGTGCATTGCTTCACCGGTGAACAGCGAGCGCTGTTCAGCTACCTCGACATGGACCTGCACATCGGCATTACCGGCTGGATCTGCGACGAGCGTCGCGGTACGCACCTGCACCCGCTGGTACGCAATATCCCCCGCGGCCGTCTGATGCTGGAAAGCGATGCGCCGTACCTGCTCCCGCGCAGCCTAAGACCCAAACCGAAAAACGGTCGCAACGAGCCGGCGTACCTGACCGAAGTGCTGCGTGAAGTGGCGCTGCACCGAGGCGAAAGCGAAACCGATCTGGCCGCGCACAGCACCGCTTGCGCGCGTGCGTTCTTCAGCTTGCCGCTTGTCGAAGATCAGCAGCAGGAACCGCGCATCTGAGCTTCCGTTGACCGGCGTCAATCCATTCTTCAATGATTCGGGCATCGTAGTGGCACCTTGCCGCACGCTCCCACACGATCATTAAAGAAGACCACTCATGGGCTCATGGATTAGCAACCTCTCGCTGAAGTACAAGTTCTGGGCCGTCAACGCGGTCGCCTTCATCACCACGCTGCTGCTGGTGCTCTACGCCTTGAGCCTGGAGCAGGAAGCCAGACAGCAAACCGCCCGCGACGCCGCCCGGGCTCAGGCGCAGATCATCGCCGCCTGGCCAGCGGGTCAACCATTGCCGGCCAGTGACCAGTGGCTGATCTATTCGGCCGGTCAGACGCCAACACTGCAGAATATGCCGCTGCCTGAGCTTGCCAGCGCTCAGAACTGGGTTGCGCTGGACAAGCCGGTCGGCGAGCAGCTGCTCAGCGGCGCGCAGGTCGTGAGCCGTGCGGACGGTCAGCGGGTCGCCGTCCTGGCATTCGCGCCTTCCCTGCTCCAGGTCTTCGCGAACCGGTTTACCCATTACGCAGTGGCAGTGCTGGTGTTGATGATCGCGATGCTCTGCGCTTCGCAATTGCTGATCCGGTTCCTGCTCACCCAGCTCAATGCGCTCAAGGACGTGATGCTGAGTGTCGAGCGCAGCGGCGACTTGTCCGCGCGTGTTCCCAACGGCAGCGACGATGAAGTCGGGCAGATGGCCAAGGCGTTCAACGCCATGCAGGCCGGTTACCAGCGCATCGTCGGCACCGTGTCGCAGACTGCGGCGCGGCTGGACCAGGGCGCTGCGCATCTTGCCGAGGGCATGAGCGGCGTGCGCCAGGGCATGCTCGGTCAGCAGAGCGAAACCGATCAGGTCGCCACCGCCATCAACGAAATGACCACTACCGTCCACCACATCGCCCAACACGCGGCGACGACTCGCGATCAGTCGCAGACAGCCGACGCGTTGGCCGGGAGCGGCAAGGCGGTGGTGGACCGGGTGCAGGTGTCCATCGCCGGTCTTTCCAGCGGCGTGCAGCAGACCGCCGACATGATCCAGCGCATGGCTGAGGACAGCCAGAAGATCAATGGCGTGGTCAGCGTCATTCACAGCATCGCTGAACAGACCAATCTGCTGGCGTTGAACGCCGCCATCGAGGCGGCGCGCGCCGGGGAAATGGGCCGCGGTTTTGCAGTGGTCGCGGACGAAGTGCGCAACCTCGCCAAGCGGGTTCAGGTCTCGACCGACGAGATCACCGGCATGGTCTCCAGCCTGCAGGCCGGGACCCGCGATGCGGTGGACTTCATGCAGGACAGTTCGTACAAGGCTGACGAATGCGTGCAACAGGCGCAGGAAGCCGGCCAGGCGCTGGCGGCGATTGCCGACGCGGTGGGTCGGATGCGTGAAAGCAACACACAGATCGCCGTCGCTGCGCAGCAGCAAAGTCAGGTGGCCGAAGAGATGAACCGCGCTGTGGTCAGCATTCGCGACGTGACCGAAAGCACCGTGACCCAGACCGTCGACTCGGCCAACACCAGTGGCGAACTCGCCACCCTCGCGAATGAACTGAGCACGGCGATCAGGCAACTCAAACTGTAGGCGACTATCGCGCCAATAGTCAGGCTTGACTCGCGCGGCATGCGGGTCGGGCCTATTCTTCAGGCATTGATACGTGCTCTGAAGAGGACAGCAGTATGAGCAAGCGACATCCCAATCTCCACACATGGCAGTGGCGAAACTACGCCGATAACCACCGGCACC
>JARDZH010000359.1 GCA_029240955.1 Pseudomonas sp.
GGTCAGAGATAGAGTGCTCGAACTCCTCCAGCTCACTCTCCTTACACGCCACAAAGATATCGATATATTTAGGATCGATGTACTTGGCCATGACTTCGCTGTCGTCCAGTTCGCGCAGGGCATCGCGCAAGTTGTTCGGCAGGCTTTGTTCATGTTGCTCGTAGGAGTTGCCTTCAACCGGCTGGCCTGGCTCGATCTTGTTGGTCAGGCCGTGATGCACGCCCGCCAGTACAGAAGCCATCAACAGGTACGGGTTGGCATCGGCGCCCGCGACGCGGTGTTCGATGCGTACGGCATCGGCTGAGCCTGTGGGCACGCGGATCGCAACCGTACGGTTGTCCAGACCCCATGTGGGCGAGTTGGGCACGTAGAACTGAGCACCGAACCGGCGATACGAATTGACGTTCGGGCACAGGAACGCCATTTGCGCCGGTAGGGTCTCGAGCACACCGCCGATCGCATGACGTAATGCGGCGTTCTGCTCGGGATCCTCGCTGGTGAAGATGTTCTTGCCATCGCGATCCAGAATCGAGATGTGCACATGCAGACCGTTGCCCGCCTGGCCTGGATAAGGCTTGGCCATGAAGGTGGTGTCCATTTCATGGTCGTAGGCGATGTTCTTGATCAGTCGCTTGAGCAGTACCGCGTAATCACAGGCCTTGAGTGGGTCGGCAACGTGGTGCAGGTTGACTTCGAACTGCGCCGGGGCGCTTTCCTTGACGATGGCGTCGGCCGGGATGCCTTGCTCTTTGGCGCCTTCGAGGATGTCCTGCAGACAGTCAACGTACTCGTCGAGGTCGTCGATCAGGTAAACCTGAGTCGAATGCGGGCGCTTGCCGGAAATCGGCGAGCGTGGCGGCTGCGGTCGGCCGTTCACGTTCTCCTGGTCGATCAGGTAGAACTCCAACTCGAACGCTGCGCAAATGGTCAGGCCCATTTCGTCGAACTTGGCGACGACCTGGCGCAGGACTTCACGCGGGTCGGCAAAGAAAGGCTCGCCTTCGAGTTCGTGCATGGTCATCAGCAGCTGCGCGGTAGGGCGCTTCTGCCAGGGCTCGTTGCTGAGGGTGCCAGGGATCGGATAGCAGATTCGGTCGGCGTCGCCGATGTCCAGGCCAAGGCCCGTGCTTTCGACTGTAGAGCCGTTGATATCCAGGGCAAAAAGGGAGGCAGGCAGGTTGATGCCTTTCTCGTAAACCTTGTGGAGGCTGGTGCGTTCGATGCGCTTGCCGCGCACCACACCATTCATATCTGCAATCAGAAGGTCAACGTACAGAACCTCAGGATGTTCCTTAAGGAACGCGTTCGCTTCGTTGAGCTGAACGGCACGCGGGGGTACCGACATGATGCAACACCTTTGTTGTTAAAAATATCAATCATCGAGTATTACGGGTTTCAGTCAATCCGAAAGCCAGGATGAAGTCAATAGAGCCAAAGGTTGCCCCAAAATTGCCCCTGAGGGCCGTTTCTGCTGCCATTTGGGGCGCACTTTTGTGGTGATTACCTTTGCTGAATACCTGTGTCAGGGGCCGGTCCGCCGTCTCCAGCGGAAAGTTGTATAAAAAAATGAACAAGGCTAAGCTCGATGGCAACCCATAGAGCAATAATACCGGGGGTTTGATGCCTTGCCTTCTCGTGAATGGCCCACGCTTCTGTCAGATGCAGAACGGTCATCATGTCTGTCACATTAGCGTCCATAATGACCTGCCGCTGTACGTCACGACGTCCGGATCACCTTACTGTCCATGATTGCAAACGCGCAGGTGCCACCTTACCGCGTATTCGCGGCTGCCGAAACGAGTTGTACAGCATGACGCCGATGCGTCTATAACGCCTGATCGCGATCAGGACACGACAAACCCTGAGGTATTTATGAGTACCAACCTCGACCAGCTCACCGATTGGTTGAAAGAACACAAGATCACCGAAGTCGAATGCATGATGTCCGACCTCACCGGGATCACCCGCGGCAAGATCTCACCGACCAACAAGTTCATCGCTGAAAAAGGCATGCGCCTGCCCGAAAGCGTGCTCTTGCAGACGGTCACCGGCGATTACGTAGAGGATGACATCTACTACGACCTGCTGGACCCCGCCGATATCGACATGATCTGTCGCCCTGACCAGAACGCGGTGTATCTGGTGCCCTGGGCTATAGAGCCCACCGCGCAGGTGATTCACGACACCTACGACAAGCAAGGCAACCCCATTGAGCTGTCGCCGCGCAACGTGCTCAAGAAAGTCCTCAAGCTCTACGCCGATCAAGGCTGGCAGCCGATCGTTGCGCCGGAGATGGAGTTCTACCTCACCAAGCGCAGCGATGACCCGGATTACCCGTTGCAGCCTCCGGTCGGACGTTCGGGCCGTCCTGAAACAGGGCGTCAGTCGTTCTCCATTGAGGCGGCCAACGAATTCGATCCGCTGTTCGAAGACGTCTACGACTGGTGCGAGCTGCAGAATCTGGACCTCGACACGCTGATCCATGAAGACGGCACGGCGCAGATGGAGATCAACTTCCGTCACGGTGACGCGCTGTCGCTGGCCGATCAGATCGTGGTGTTCAAGCGCACCATGCGCGAAGCCGCGCTCAAGCACGATGTGGCCGCAACGTTCATGGCCAAACCGATGACGGGCGAGCCGGGCAGTGCCATGCACTTGCACCAGAGCATCATCGACATCGCGACCGGCAAGAACATCTTCTCCACCGCCGACGGCACGATGAGCCAGCTGTTTTTGAATCACGTCGGTGGTCTGCAGAAATTCATCCCCGAGCTGCTTCCGCTGTTCGCACCGAACGTCAACTCGTTCCGCCGCTTCCTGCCCGACACCTCGGCGCCAGTGAACGTCGAGTGGGGCGAAGAGAACCGCACGGTCGGCCTTCGAGTGCCAGACGCAGTGCCGCAGAACCGCCGGGTGGAAAACCGCCTGCCGGGCGCCGATGCCAACCCCTATCTGGCGATCGCCGCCAGCCTGCTGTGCGGCTTTATCGGCATGGTCGAAGGCATCAACCCGAGCGCGCCGGTCGTGGGCCGCGGTTACGAGCGCCGCAACCTGCGCTTGCCGCTGACCATCGAAGACGCGCTGGAGCGGATGGAAAACAGCAAGACCATCGAGAAGTACCTGGGCAAGAAATTCATCATGGGCTATGTCGCGGTCAAGCGCGCCGAGCACGAGAATTTCAAGCGCGTGATCAGTTCCTGGGAGCGTGAATTCCTGCTCTTCTCCGTCTGATCCCGTTGCAACGCCGCCGCAGATTCTGCTGGCGGCGTTGTTCGCTCAGCGTCAAACAGCTCGATGAACACTCCGGACCGATGACATACCGGACGAATGAATAGAGGAGCGCTGCATGAGTGCCAACAACCCGCAAACCCTCCACTGGCAAGCCATGAGCGGCGAGCATCATCTGGCTCCGTTCAGTGACTACAAACAACTCAAGGAAAAAGGCCCGCGCATCGTCACTCGCGCCGAGGGCGTTTATCTGTGGGACAGCGAGGGCCATCAGATCCTCGATGGCATGTCCGGGTTGTGGTGCGTTGCCATCGGTTACGGCCGTGACGAACTGGCCGATGCTGCCAGTCGCCAGATGCGTGAGCTTCCTTATTACAACCTGTTTTTCCAGACAGCCCATCCTCCGGCGCTGGAGCTTGCCAAAGCGTTGTCGGAAATCACTCCGGCAGGCATGAACCACGTGTTTTTTACCGGCTCCGGTTCGGAAGGCAACGACACCATGCTGCGCATGGTCCGTCACTACTGGGCGCTCAAGGGGCAGCCGAACAAGAAAACCATCATCAGCCGGGTCAACGGCTATCACGGCTCGACCGTTGCCGGCGCGAGTCTGGGCGGCATGACCTACATGCACGAGCAGGGCGATCTGCCGATCCCGGGCGTCGTGCACATTGCGCAGCCCTACTGGTTCGGCGAAGGCGGCGACCTGTCTTCCGACGAGTTCGGCATCTGGGC
>JARDZH010000360.1 GCA_029240955.1 Pseudomonas sp.
GGCGCAGTACCAAGCGCGGGCCGACAAGCACGCGCAGGAAGGCAAGCGCGACCCGGAACTGGCGGAGTATCGCTGGTGGCTGGAGGAGTACCGGGTGTCCCTGTTTGCTCAGCAGCTCGGTACGCGCATGCCGGTGTCCGACAAGCGGCTGGGCAAGCAATGGGCTCAGGTTGAAGGCTGACGGTCAGGCAGCTCGGCAATGCACGCGTCTCCGAAGCTGGAGACGCGAGGCCTCTGTCTTGCGGTATCCAGCTCGATGCGGCAAGTGAATCGCGCTCGATTGCCGCGTCGGACGGAAGACGGATTAAGGCGAGCACCGGCTGTGGCTCGATAGCGCCAAAACCGGGCGGTATGGCACACTTCGCGTTTAGGTTCAAAATGTAACAAGGGTTTGGTAGATGCCCTCCCGGGCCGTTTTCAGATGCGCATTGGTACCTTGGTTCCAGATCGTTGTGATCACCATGTACCGTGTCAGGACAGGTCTAACCTGCAACGATCAATAAGAGAGGAACGACCGTGCACAACGTCGTCATCAGCGGCACAGGCCTGTATACCCCGGCCGAGAGCATTTCCAACGAAGAGCTGGTGCAGTCTTTCAACACCTATGTCGCTCAGTTCAACCACGACAACGCAGCGGCCATCGAGCGCGGCGAGGTCGAGGCGCTCAGCGAGTCCAGCGCTGCATTCATCGAGAAGGCCTCCGGCATCAAGAGCCGCTTCGTCATGGACAAGGCGGGCATTCTCGATCCGCAGCGCATGAAGCCCAATCTGCCGGAACGCACGGATGATCAGTGGTCGATTCTCTGCGAGATGGGCGTCGCTGCGGCGCGTCAGGCACTGGAGCGCGCGGGCAAGACTGCAGCGGATATCGACGGCGTGATCGTCGCCTGTTCCAACCTGCAGCGTGCTTATCCTGCAATCTCGATCGAGATTCAGGATGCGCTGGGCATCAAGGGTTATGGCTTCGACATGAACGTGGCCTGCTCTTCCGCCACCTTCGGCATCCAGATGGCGAGCAACAGCGTACAGCTGGGCCAGGCCCGCGCGATGCTGGTGATCAGCCCGGAGATCTGTACCGCGCACCTCAACTTCCGCGACCGCGACAGCCACTTCATCTTTGGCGACGGCGCAACGGCCGTTGTGGTGGAGCGTGCGGATCTGGCGACTTCTGCGCATCAGTTCGAGATCCTCGGCACCAAGACGCTGACCCAGTTTTCCAACAACATTCGCAATAACTTCGGCTTTTTGAATCGGACTTCGGACGATGGCCAGACCGCGCCGGACAAGCTGTTCGTGCAGGAAGGCCGCAAGGTATTCCGCGAAGTCTGCCCGATGGTGGCCGAGCTGATCGCCGAGCACTTGAAGGAAGCGGGGCTTAATGTGAGCGACGTGCAGCGGTTCTGGCTGCATCAGGCGAACCTGAGCATGAATCACCTGATCGTCAAGAAACTGCTCGGCCGCGAAGCCGCAGTCGAAGAAGCACCGGTCATTCTCGACACCTACGCCAATACCAGTTCGGCAGGTTCGGTGATTGCCTTCCACAGCTATCAGGATGATCTGCCAAGCGGCGCGCTGGGCGTGCTGAGTTCGTTTGGGGCGGGGTATTCGATCGGCAGTGTGATTCTACGCAAGCGTTGATTGTCTTCGGGGCCGGCTTCGCCGAATCCATCGCCAGCAAGCTGGCTCCTACAGGTCCGCGGAGTTCTCTTGGCTCGTAGGAGCCAGCTTGCTGGCGATAGCGAACCCGAACACACATGAACAAAAAAGCCTGGCGCCAACCTGTCGGAACGGATGATGGGGATCCGACAGGCCTGCGCCGAGCTTAGGGTTGAGCAGTGTTGCTTAGAACTTGACCTCGGCATCCAGTTGCAGGATGTCGGCGTCTTCGTCGCGGCCCGAACGGCTGACGTAATCGGCATCGGCCATCAGGTAAGTCGCGCCCAGCGAGAAGTTCTTGTCGATTTCATAACCGAGCTTGAACTTGTGACCGCGCGAACCGGTAGTACCGTTGGCAAAGTCGGAGTCAGTGAAGGCACCCACGACAGCATTACGCTGCACGTCGCGGTAGTTGTAGTCGAAACTCAGACCGAACGCCTTGGTCTTGAAACCCGCCAGCCAGGCAGTGTCGGCACCGTCGGTGGACTCGTCGTTGACCACGTACTGGCCGTAGAGCGCCAGAGGCACTGGCAGACCGCCGAGGTCAATCTGACCGAAACCTTCGTACAGACGGAACTCGTCGCTGGTGTTGCCGTTGACCGACAGGGCGCATGGCGTGGTGGTCGCGGTGCCGCAAGCGCTGTCGCGGTCGTTGTCGTAACCGTACACGCTACCGCCGAGAGTGACGCTCAGGTTATCGGTTGCAGCGAACTTGATGCCCAACTGACCGGCGTACAGGCGCAGGTCGTTCTTGAACTCGACGCCGTTGCCGTCAACGTTGTCCTTGAGGGTGTAGTGACCGGCGCTACCGAACAGTTCGGTCTTGCCAGCCAGCGGCAGCTTGTAGGTCAGGGCCAGACCTTCCGGGTTGATATCGCTATCCCAGATCACGTCGCCCATGTTCACCCACGGCTGGTTCATCTTGCCGCCGATGATGTGCAGGTTCTTGATCGCGTCAGGGTGGTAGTCGATGTACGCCTGGTCCAGCCAGATCGACTTCTTGCTGAAGTAGCCGTCCATGTCCTGGTTGGTGGAGCGGGCGTCGTTGCCGCCGCCGGTGGCGATGCGGATACCGCTGTCGACCTGCGGGTTGATCTCGGTGTAGGCACCCAGACGAGCGCGGATGCGCTGGCGATCCTTGTCGCGGCCGCCGTTGTCGGCTTCGCCACCGATGTCGATGGTTTCCTGACGGATGCGCACGTCACCCTTGATCTGAGTCTTCGCGGCCCAGGCGACTTTCTTTTCGAACTCGCTCATGGTCTGGGATTTGGCGGTCTGTGCTGCTGCAGCAGCCTGCTGATCTTTCGCCAGCTCGGTTTGCAGTTCAGCGTACTGAGCCTGGTTGATGGAACCGTTGGCCCGGAGCATCTCCAGCAGTTTTGCGTCGACTGCGGCGCTGGCCGGAACACTCATGGCCAAAGCCAGACCACCACACACGGCGGCTGCAGTACGGATATAAACAGGACGCATATCACTCTCCAATACATAAGCGGGTGGGTTCTCGCCACCCGACAAATTTGTCCCTCATCAGGACACCCCATCGAGGAACCAAATGGTCCCCGTTCAAAAACAGGCGCCAGTATTACGGCCGCTCATGACAGCGAGGTGGCAAAGTAATGTCATGTCGATGACAATGCATTGGTTCGGAGAGCCTTGATCTAGAGCGGTCGGCAATATCAGGCAGTGAAGTCTTGGGCGCGATGAGTAATACTCGGCGCACCGTTTCCAACCTGGGAAAGTCCGATGTCCGTGCAGATCGTCGACCGCTTGAGCACCATCGCGCCCGCTCAATGGGATGCCCTCGTACCGACCGGCGAACCCTTTTTGCGTCACGCCTTTCTCACTTCTCTGGAAGACAGCGGCAGCCTTGGCCCTCGGTCCGGATGGCAGGCCGAGCATGCAGTGCTCTATAAGAACGAGGAGCTGATCGCAGCGCTCCCGGCGTATCGCAAATGGCACTCCTACGGCGAATACGTGTTCGACCACGCCTGGGCGGACGCCTGCCGCCGCGCCGGTATTGCTTACTATCCAAAGCTGCTGGTCGCCGTGCCGTTCAGCCCGGTCAGCGGGGCTCGGATTCTGATGACGACGCCTGAAAGCGCCATGGAGCTGCTGGGTGGTTTGCCCGGTTATCTGGAGAGTCAGGGCCTGTCCAGCGCGCACGTGAATTTCACCCGCGAGCTTGACGATGCATTCCTTGAAAACGAGCCTGGATGGTTGCAACGCATCGGTTGCCAGTTTCATTGGCACAACCGTGGCTATCGGGATTTTCAGGATTTTCTCGACGCCTTG
>JARDZH010000361.1 GCA_029240955.1 Pseudomonas sp.
GCGCAGCTCGCGCCAGCGCGGGTGGTAGCGGTACTGCTTGCGACCGCGCGCATCGCGGCCGGTCGCCTGAAGATGACCGGCGGGGTCCGCGCAGATCCACACATCCGTGTAGGCCGGCGGTATCGCAAGGGCATTGATGCGCTTGACCACCTCCTGATCCCGGATGCGTTGTCCCTCGGTATCGAAATAGGCGAACTTGCCGCGCAACATCTTGCGGGTGAAGCCGGGCTGGCTGTCGTCGACGTAGTGCAGGTCCGGCATGTCCAGGGTGAGGGCGTTCGAATCGGGCATGGCTGAATTCCAAAGGCAGTTACAACACTGACCTCCCGCGCCCGGCGTGGTGCCGAAAATTTACAGCGACCGTAAACGGTGCAGATCAGGCCAGTACCGCCGCCGCCTTGATTTGCGCCCACAGCCGCTGCCCGGGATGAATGTTCAGCTGATCGAAGGAGAACCGCGTGATGCGCGCGAGCAGCGGTGTGCCACCGGCATCCAGTCGGACCATGGCATGGGCACCGTTGTCCGCCGCAAGGTGGCTGACGACTGTGGCCGGTAGACGGTTGAGGATGCTGCTGTATTCGTCGGCGACCAGATTGAGGCTGACGTCGCGGGCCTGAACCTTGATGCGCAAGGACTTGCCGGTTTCGATTGCCGGGTGGGCGACCCGCATCGTCAGGTCGCTGCGGGGCAGGGCCAGGCTCAGCAACCGGTAGTGGTCGTCATATCCGGTCGCGATCCCTTCGATGGTGACCCCGGCGTCATCCTCCATCGCCATCGGCAGGTCGAGGCGTGCGAGCGTCTCGCTGATCGGGCCGCTTGCCAGCACCTTGCCGTGCTCCAGCAGCACCAGATGGTCCGCCAGCCGCGCCACTTCATCCTGAGCATGACTGACGTACAGCATCGGGATGTCGAGCTCGCGGTGCAGCCGCTCGAGGTAGGGCAGGATCTCGCCCTTGCGCTTGGCATCCAGCGCCGAGAGCGGTTCGTCAAGCAGCAGCAGTTGCGGGCTGGTCAGCAGCGCGCGGGCGATTCCGACCCGCTGGCGCTCCCCGCCGGACAGTGTCTCGACCCGGCGTTGCAGCAGATGATCGATGCCCAGCAGTTCAGCGGCCTGAGAGAGCTGCAGGTGCCGCTTGTGCTGCGGGGTCCGTTCAAGCCCGAACGCCAGGTTGCCGGCGACCGACAGATGCGTGAACAGACTGGCTTCTTGAAACACGTAACCGATCGATCGCTTGTGCGGCGCTACAAAGATTTTCCGATCGGTGTCCTGCCACGTCTCACCCTTGATGCGGATGACAGCATGTGGAGCCTTTTCCAGCCCGGCGATGCAGCGCAGGCATGAAGTCTTGCCTGAACCGGATGGGCCGAACAGCGCGGTCACACCGGAGCCGGGCAGGCTCAGATCGACATCGAGCCGGAAGTCGGGAAAGGTCATCTGCAGGCGAATATCCAGCGGCAGCGGCATCGCTTATCTCCACGCTGTTCTGGTTTTGTCGCTGGAGTACAACGCCAGCAGCACGAGGAAGGAAAAGATCAGCATCGCGCCGGCCAGCCAATGCGCTTGCAGATACTCCATCGATTCCACGTGATCGAAGATCTGCACTGACACGACACGGGTCTTCTCCGGGATGTTTCCGCCAATCATCAATACCACGCCAAATTCACCCACGGTGTGAGCGAACCCCAGAATCGCGCCGGTCAACAGGCCGGGCTTCGCCAAGGGCAGGACGACCCGGAAAAACGTGTCCCAAGGGCCTGCGCGCAGCGTGGCGGCGACTTCCAGCGGGCGCGGGCCGATGGCGGCGAAGGCGTTGTGCAGCGGTTGCACGACAAAGGGCATCGAGTAGAGCACCGAGCCGATCACAAGGCCGCTGAAGCTGAACGTCAAGGTGCCGAGCCCCAGGCTCTGCGTCAGCTGGCCCACCGCGCCGTTAGGCCCCAGCAGCAACAACAGATAAAAACCGATGACCGTGGGCGGCAGCACCAGGGGCAGGGCGACGACCGCCCCGACCGGCCCTTTGAGCCAGGACCGGGTGCGGGCCAGCCACCACGCGATCGGTGTGCCGATAACGAGCAGTATCAGTGTGGTCAGAGAGGCGAGCTTGAAGGTCAGCCAGATCGCCGCCAGGTCGGCGCTGCCCAGCGGCATTTACCGCTGATATCCGTATGACTGGATGATTTCGCCGGCCTTCGGCCCTTTCAGGTAGTCGACCAGCGCTTTGGCGGCGACGTTGTCCTTGCCTTTATTGAGGATGACCGCGTCCTGGCGGATCGGGTCATGAAGGGCAGCGGGCACAATCCACGCCGAACCGGACGTCAGTTTGCCGTCCTTGTAGATCTGCGAAAGTGCCACGAAGCCCAGTTCTGCGTTGCCGCTGGACGCGAACTGATAAGCCTGCGTGATGCTCTGGCCTTCGACCAGACGAGAACGCGTCGCTTCGGTCAGCCCCAGCTTGTCCAGGACCTGCGTGGCAGCCAGACCGTAAGGCGCGGCCTTGGGGTTGGCGATCGACAGGTGCTGGTAATTCTGGCGCTTCAGCACTTCGCCCTTGTCGTCCACGTAACCCGGCCTGGCGGACCACAGTGCCAGCGTGCCGACTGCGTAGGTAAAGCGCGAACCTGCAACGGCCGCACCTTCTTTCTCCAGTTTGGCGGGCGTGGTGTCATCGGCCGACAAGAACACCTCGAACGGCGCGCCGTTGTTGATCTGCGCATAGAACTGCCCGGTTGCGCCGAAGGAGGCGACCAGCGTGTGACCGGTGTCCTGCTCGAAAGCTTTGGCAATCGCCTGGATCGGTGCGGTGAAGTTCGCCGCCACCGCGACCTGCACCTCGTCGGCCAGCGCGGACTGCGCACCCAACGCGGCGATGGCGAGGGCAAAAACCTTGATCGGTGCGCGCAGGGCGTGGGCTTGCATTGGAAACTCCGGATCGCTGACATGGACATGAAGAGGCCGCCTTGCAGGTGGCCGCTCGCTATATACGAGAATATATAGCGATCCGGTGTCAGGATGGAAGCACGGATTCAGACCCGTGCCAGTCGCTTCAGCGCTTCTTCGGCGAGCAGGCGTGTCAGCTGCGCAGCCGGCAACTCCCGTTTGATGCCCACCGACTGGCCGGCCCACATGTTCATGAAATCGCCACTCCCTGAAGGTTCGGACTTCGCGCGCAGGGGCATGAGCGCTCCGCCGGCCAGTGGAAATTCAGGTGCCAGCTCGCTCATCGGTCCCAACTCGCGCATCACCCGGTTGACGATGCCTCGCGCCGGGCGGCCGGTGAACAGGTTCGTCACGGCGGTCTGGCTGTCCTTTGCCTGACGCAGCGCCTGGTGATAGGGCGCGCTGACCTTGGCCTCGGGACAGAACAGATAGGCCGTGCCGACCTGCACCGCCGATGCACCCAGCATGAACGCCGCCGCAACACCTCGGCCGTCCGCAATGCCCCCCGCGGCGATGACCGGCACCTTTACTGCGTCGACGATCTGCGGCACCAGCGCCAGGGTCCCCACTTGTGTAGAGAGCTGATCACTGAGGAACATCCCCCGATGGCCACCGGCTTCGTAGCCCATGGCGATGATCGCAGCGCAGCCGTGATCTTCAAGCCACAGGGCTTCCTCGACCGTCGTCGCTGAAGAGATAATCCGCGCGCCGGTGGCGCGTACCCGCTCAAGCAGCGCAGCAACCGGAAGGCCGAAATGGAAGCTGACCACTTCGGGCCGCAACGCCTCCACCAGCGCACAACTGGCGTCGTCGAACGGCGCGCGATTGGAAACGGGTGCAGGCGCGTCATAATCCGCACCCAGTTCGCGGTAGTAAGGCTCGAGCGCCTGCTTCCAGCGTTCGGCACGGTCAGCGTCAAAGGGCGGGGGCGTATGACAAAAGAAGTTCAGGTTCAGCGGTGCCCGGCTGTGCTCGCGAAACCGCGCCACCTCTTCACGCAC
>JARDZH010000362.1 GCA_029240955.1 Pseudomonas sp.
GGCTGCAGGACTGCCAGCCGCCACTGCGTCAGGCGCAGCACCGGCTGCCTGCATTCTGGCCAACTGACCATTCTTCAATTCGATGATGCGTTGCAGTTTGTCGAGCTGGCTCTGCAGGTCGTTCATGCGGCTCTTGAGCTCGGCATTGTCACGACGCGAAGTGTCCAGCGCTTCCTGAGTCATTGCCAGTTTGTTGCCGACATCGCCATCGCCGGCGCCGGCAGCACCTGGTTGACCGCCAGCCGAAACCAGACTCAGGTTGTCACCGGTCTCGACCTGTGCTGGAGCGGCGTCCGCGCGATTGCGGCGGGTAGCATCCACTTGCCGCGCGCCCGCTGGAAGCCGGCGGCCTTCGCGCCAGGCGCGATACTGCTGGGACACTTCCGCCACGGCCTGTGCTTGCGGCAATGCCGTGGACTGCTGAGGCGTTGGGAGACGCAGCACCTCGCCTTTCTTCAGGCGGTTGATGTTGCCGCCAATGAACGCACTCGGGTTCAACGCCTGAATCGCGAGCATGGTCTGCTGCACGGTGCCGCCATTACGAACGCGCTCGGCGATTTCCCACAAGGTGTCGTTGTTGACGGTGACGTATTGAGCAGGCGCATCCGCTGGCGGCGCAGGCGGCTGGCTGGCGGGCGCAGGCGCTGATGCCGGAGCATTCGGCGCGGCAGCTTCCGGAGTCGGTGCAGTCGAAGGCAGTTGCGCAGGCGCGGTCGGAGCGGCAGCCGGTGCAGCGGGCGCAGATGCGGCGGCGGCAGCAGCCTCAGGAGAAAACTTGGGCGGGTCGAGCAGCAGGCTGTATTCACGCAACAACCGGCCATTAGGCCAGAGCACCTGAACCAGGAACTTCACATACGGTTCGAGCACCGGCTTGCTGGACGTGATGCGCAGAACGCTGCGGCCACTTTCATTGATGACCGGTGTAAAGGTCAGGTCGCTGAGAAAAGCCGGTCGGGTTACGCCCGCCTGGGCGAAATCGGCAGTGGTCGCCAGGCTCGGAACCACTTGCGCGGCGTTGAGCCCTTGCGCATCGGTCAACTCGATCTCGGCTACCAGCGGCTGATTCAGGGTCGACTTGACCGACAACTCACCGAGCCCCAACGCGTGCGCCATTCCCGACGACAGCGCGGAAGCCGCGGCGATAGCTAATACCAGTTTACGAACCTGAACCATAGCCCATCCCTTGTTTAAAGATTCCCCGGCGACCGGAGAGGTAGTCCTGCATTTGGGTGTAAGGCATATCGCCGCTATTCAATACGTCTTAAATTGTTGCAAGTATCTTTTACACATAATCTTTTATCAACAATTCGGCGACCTGCACAGCATTGAGCGCCGCGCCTTTACGAACGTTGTCGCAAGTTACCCAAAGATTGAGTTGTTGCGGATCATCGATACCGAGACGAACACGGCCGATATAAACGGCATCTTGCCCGACAGCGTCGCCAACAGGCGTCGGATAGTCTCCGGCTTCGACAAGTTCCACGCCCGGCGCTGTTTCCAACGCGGCATTCACTGCTGCGAGGTCGATCCGGCTTGCGGAATGCAGCGAGACGGTAAAGCTATCGCCGAAAAATACTGGCACTTGAACGCAACTGGCGGAAACTTTGAGCGACGGCGTGTCGAGCAACTCCCGCAACTCAGTTACAAGTCGGCGTTCCAGTGGCAAATGGCCCGATTCGTCCGGCGCGCCCACTTGAGCGAGCATATTGAACGCCATTTGGCGATCAAAAAAGCCGGTTTCCAGCGGACGGACATTCAGTAACTCGGTGGTCTGCCGGGCAAGTTCGGAAACCGCCTCGCGACCTTGGGCCGACACGGCCAGGCACGCAGTAACGCTCACCTGCTGGATATCGAGCAGATTACGTAGCGGTGCCAGCGCCATGGCGACAGCAGTGGCCGACGCACTTGGGCTGGCGATCAGATGAGTGGCTGCCGAGTCGGCGGTCAGCACATTGGCATTGACCTCAGGAACGACCAGTGGCGCCTGCGACACCGGGAATGCGCCGGACAGATCGATGACCGAGCAGCCCGCTGCCGTCGCCCGTGGCGCGAAGCTTCGGGAAATAGCCGGACCTGCGGCGAAAAACGCCAGGCGGACCTTGCTGAAGTCGAACTCATCGACCTCGCGCACCCGCACGTTCTTGCCTCTGAAGGGAACCGAATGCCCTGCAGATTCACTGCTGGCCAGCAGATGCAGACCGGCAACCGGAAACTCGCGCTCTTCGAGAATCTGAACGATGGTTTCGCCAACCGTACCGGTGGCGCCGACCACGGCGATATCGAAGGAGTGGCTCATGCAAAAACCTCAGCAAAATCAGGGGGTAGCACTTTAACTTCTGCGTTCCCGACAGGCAATTGAGCCCTGTGACCACTGCCGGAACTCACGGCTCCAGGCCAGGTTCAAGGCCGATGGGGAAAAACACGCCATGGCTCCACACACCGAGCCAGCGCTGTCCTTCGATCTCGCGGGACACCGCCAGCTCCACGAGCTGATAAAACACATTGCGATGAATCAATGCTTCAAGGTTAGCCCGCACATGCACATAGGGCGAAGGTTCCTGCGTCTGCGGATCGATGACCACCCGCAACGGATGCTCGGGGCCGGCTTCGGTCTGGTCTTCAACATTAGTGACAAAGCGCAGAACCTGGCTTTCGCCCTCGCCCTGCACGTCGAGCTCGACCGCCACGAACGGGGCATCCTCGACCTTGATACCGACTTTCTCGACCGGCGTGATCAGGAAATACTGATCACCGTCGCGGCGCATGATGGTGGAGAACAGCCGCACCATCGGCTTGCGACCGATCGGCGTGCCTTGATAGAACCAGGTCCCGTCGCGGGCGATACGCATGTCGATATCGCCGCAGAACGCCGGGTTCCAGAGGTGAACAGGCGGCAGCCCTTTGGTTTTCGGAACCTGTGCGAACAGATCGCCAGCCTTGCCTGAATCAGTCATGCCTTGCTCCTAGCGTGGTACACCCAAGAGCATACGAGCGTAGTCCTCAAGGGGTGGGCCGAGCAAATCTTCCGGGCTCTTGTCGTACAGCGTCAGCAAACCGCCGCGGCTGCGAATGCGCGCGCTGTCGATGAGGTATCGGGTATTGGTTTCGATCAGCATGAGCTGAATCACGCCGCTGTCGACGCCCAGACGATCGACCGCTTCTTGGTCGGCCCACTGGTCGCCATTGCCGATACGGTCGTCAGCCTTGGCAAAGCGTGTGTAGAGCAGGTAATGCGCACCGGCGCTGCGGGCTTCGATCATGGCTTCGTCCAGCCCGAGCGGTGCGGGCGCGCGACGGACCATCGGGAAATATTCGACAAAGCCTTTGAAGGCTTCTTCGGCCACAACGTTAGGCCGCGGGTACGCATTGCCAGGCGGCACGAACGAGCCTTGGGCGATATAGATGAAAGAGTCGGGCTGGACGCGCCAGTTGGATATGCGACGGGTATCGCTGTGGTCGAGCAGCCCGGCGTCGCTGAACTGCTCGCGAACGCCCTCTCCCATGTCGCTGACTTTCATGCAACCGCTCAACGCTACCAGCGCCAGCAGCAGAACCAGGCTACGCATCTTTCCCCTCCAGAGGCCGGTGACGGAAAACCGGCGAATGGTCGTCGGATGCAGCTTCCGCGCCAGCTCTGCACAATTGCGTGGGAAAGCCTGTTCCGAGGAGTGAAACGCTGCCCTACTTTTTCGGCGGTTCCGGCCTGGCTGGGGCAGGGACGTCGCTGTCGCGCTTGCGCTTGTTGCCCATGCGTACGCCAATGTCCATCAGGAAATGAAAGAAACCTTCCTGGTCTTCCAGCACGTTGCTCCAGAACGGCGAGTGGTACAGCGCTACGGCGCCATGTACCAGCGCCCAGGCCGCGCAGTAGTGGTAATACGGCGGGACGTCTTCCAGCTTGCCTTCGTTGATGCGACCTTTGATCAGCAGG
>JARDZH010000363.1 GCA_029240955.1 Pseudomonas sp.
GCCGACATCATTCGCTACAACGCCGAGCGCGGCTTGTGCGGCCCCGGCGAGGCGGAAGTGCATGTGGCGCGTCGGCTGCACTGGATGCGCCAGGGCCGTGCGCACACGTCCGAACGACTGTTTCCCAATGGGCGGGTGATCGAGTTGATCGGTAACCCCATGCCCGGCGGCGGTTTCGTGATGAGTTTCACTGACATCACTGCATTCCGCGCCGCCGAGCAGGCGCTCAAAGGCGTCAACGAAAGCCTGGAGCAACGCGTTGCCGAGCGCACCCATGAACTGTCGCAGCTCAATCAGGCGCTGACCGAAGCCAAAGGCACCGCCGAAGCGGCCAGCGAATCCAAGACGCGCTTCCTCGCCGCCGTCAGTCACGACCTGATGCAGCCGCTGAACGCTGCCCGATTGTTCTCCGCAGCCCTGTCGCATCAGGAAGAAGGCATGTCGGACGACGCCCGGCAACTGGTCCAGCACCTGGACAGTTCGCTGCGTTCGGCCGAGGACCTGATCAGTGACCTGCTGGATATTTCTCGCCTCGAAAACGGCAAGATCACGCCAGAGCCCCAGCCCTTCCCGCTCAACGCGCTGTTCGACACCCTCGGTGCGGAGTTCAAGGCGCAAGCTCGCGAGCAAGGTCTGGACTTCCGGGTCAAGGGCAGCCCGTTGCGGGTCGACAGTGATATCAAGCTGCTGCGCCGCGTGCTGCAGAACTTTCTCACCAATGCATTCCGTTATGCCAAAGGCCCGATCCTGTTGGGCGTGAGACGCCGTGGCGACGAGCTGAGCCTGGAAGTCTGGGACCGCGGCCCGGGCATCCCGGAAGACAAGCGCAAAGTGATCTTCGAAGAATTCAAACGCCTCGACAGCCACCAGACCCACGCTATCAAGGGCATGGGTCTGGGCCTGGCGATTGCCGACGGTCTGTGCCGGGTGCTTGGCCATTCGCTGGAAGTCAGATCATGGCCCGGCAAAGGCAGCGTGTTCAGCGTCCGCGTTCCGCTTGCCAAAGCCCTGACGCCGCAGGCGGAACTGCCGGCCGAGATCAACCGTCCTGCGCTCAACGGTACACAAGTGCTGTGCATCGACAACGAAGACAGCATCCTGATCGGCATGAACAGCCTGCTGTCGCGCTGGGGTTGCCAGGTCTGGACCGCGCGCAGCCAGGAAGAGTGCGAGGTGTTGCTCAACAACGGCGTGCGTCCGCAGGTGGCGCTGGTGGACTACCACCTGGACAAAGGCGAAACCGGGACCGAGCTGATGGTGTGGCTGCGCAAGCGTCTGGGGCAGCCGGTGCCCGGCGTGCTGATCAGCGCCGACGGCCGTCAGGACCTGATCGATCAGGTTCACGCCGCAGGCCTCGACTACCTGCCCAAACCGGTCAAGCCTGCGGCGTTGCGAGCGCTGCTCAGCCGCCACGTCAGCCTTAACTGAAACCGGTCAGGCCTGGGCCTGATCGCGGCGGCGGTAAGGAAAGACGTCGATCACCTTGCCGGCGCGGATCGCGGCCTGCAGGGTTTTCCAGTAATCGGCGTCGTACAGTTCGCCATGGAGGCTGGCAAACAGCCGCCGCTGCTGCAGGTCAGCGAACAGAAACGGCGGAAACTCTTCGGGAAACACGTCCAGCGGCCCGATCGAATACCACGGCTCGGACGCCATCTCGTCTTCCGGCGTGCGCGGCGGCGGAATGCGCCTGAAGTTGGCCTCGGTCAGAAAGCAGATCTCGTCGTAGTCGTAGAACACCACGCGGCCATGACGGGTGACGCCGAAATTCTTGAGCAGCATGTCGCCGGGAAAGATATTGGCGGCGGCCAGCTGCTTGATTGCCAGCCCGTAATCGTCCAGCACTTCTCGAACCTGCGCGGCGCTGGCCTGCTCAAGGTACAGGTTGAGCGGGATCATTCGGCGCTCGGTCCAGCAATGGCGGATCAGCACCGTGTCGTCGCCTTCGAGCTGCACGGTGGACGCGGCAACCTGCAGCAGCTCGGTAAGGCAACCCGGCTCGAACTTGCTGACCGGGAAACGAAAGTCGGCAAATTCCTGAGTGTCGGCCATCCGTCCCACACGATCGACGTTCTTCACCAGCCGGTACTTGTCGATCACTGTAGCGCGGTCGACGTTCTTGGACGGCGAAAACCGGTCCTTGATGATCTTGAACACGGTGTTGAAGCCGGGCAGCGTGAACACGCTCATCACCATGCCGCGCACGCCGGGGGCCATCACGAAGCGGTCGTCGGTGTTGCTCAGATGCCCGATCAACGCGCGGTAGAACTCCGACTTGCCTTGCTTATAGAAGCCGATCGAACTGTACAGCTCAGCGAGGTGCTTGCCGGGCAGAATGCGCTTGAGAAACTCGACGAAAGCCGAAGGAACCGGCACGTCGACCATGAAGTACGAGCGGGTGAACGAGAAGATGATCGAGACTTCGGCTTCGTCGATGATCACCGCATCGGCGATAATCCCCTGCCCTTCCCGATGCAGCAGCGCCAGCGCCAGCGGCCATTGTTCCTCGCCGCACCGAATGCAGCCGATCAGGTAGGCGCCCTTGTTGCGATAGAAAGCAGAAGAAAACAGCTCGACCTGTAGCGCCGGATCCTTGCAGACCCAGTCCGGCAGGCTCTGCCGCAGTTGCGCTTCGAGGCGCGCCAGGTCACCGGCGAGGTCCGCGTAAGGCACGTCGAACGGACAGTCGGCGAGCAGCTGGCGCAACAGGGCGGCCAGATTGCCGTCAGGCCGGTACAGCCGCGTCTGCGTTGTCGGTTCATCCGAGCGGCGAGGCCGTCGGGTGGAATGAATGAACATGCAGCCGTCGCTGATCAGGTCATGACTGAACAGACCGCAGAACATCGAGTTGAACCAGGTTTCCGCCAGCTCATCGTCCGAGCGCGGGTCGATCAACTGGATGTAGGCGGCTTTGATCAGCGGCCATCCGGCGATATCGAGCAGTTGCTCGGCCGGGAAATCGCTTCGCAGACGATCCAGCGCTTCGTTGACCTTCTGTTCATACAGGCTGATGCGTGCGGCGGACGCATCCTGAATCTGCTGCCACCGCGCCTGTTCGAAACGGGCCCGAGCGCCGGCTGTGAGGGATTGAAACTGCTCTCGGTAGCTGTCGAAACCGTCGAGCATCGAGCGTGCGATTTCGGCGACAGGCCAGGCATGTGACATGAGAGGAATCTCTGCAGGGCATGCGTTGCAAGCCTAGCAGCTGGATCGCGCGGCAACTCCCTGGCGGAGCGCCGCGCGCATGGGACTAGCCGAACAGCCAGTATCCGAGCAGCGTCAGCACCACGACGGCCAGAACCGGCCGCAGTACGCGGTAAGCCTTGGGGTTGCCACGCTTGAACTGCTTGACCCTGCCGCTGAAGGTGTCGCTGAACCGCTTGCTGGCCGCGTAAGCGCGGTTGATGCCGCCAACGCGTTCATCGTCCAGGTTCTGCGGCGCGGTGGCCCGCCCGAGAAAGGCGCTGACGCTGCGGTTGAGGCGCGTCATCAGGCGGTTGGACAGCGGGCGCTCGATGTCGCAGAACAGGATAACGCGGGTCTGGGTCGTTTCATTCTTGACCCAGTGCACGTAAGTCTCGTCGAACATCACGTCTTCGCCGTCACGCCAGGCGTATTCCTGACCGTCGACGAAGATTCGGCAATCATCGGAGTTCGGTGTGGAGAGCCCCAAGTGATAACGCAGCGAGCCGGCGAACGGGTCGCGGTGCGGGTTGAGATGGCTGCCGCCCGGGAGCAGCGCAAACATGGCGCCCTTGACGTTGGGGATGCTGTTGACCAGTTCGACGGTGCGCGGGCACAGCGCTTCGGCCGAAGGCAGCGCCTTGTCGTACCATTTCAGGTAAAAGCGCTTCCAGCCTTTCTTGAAAAACGAACCGAAACCGGCGTCGTTGTTCTTCTCGGCGGCGCGAATATAGCCCTCGTCGAACA